>JBMTYE010000322.1:0-2016 GCA_049454255.1 Flavobacteriales bacterium | reverse complement strand
CCGCCACTCCAAACTGAAAACTACCAACTGTTAAACTGCAAACTGTAAACTCGCGGCGCAGCCGCGCAAACTGATAACTGCAAACTGCCAACTGCAAACCCTAATGCACCACCACCTCATCCACGAAAATCCACGTGGGTTCGCCGGCGGCATCGTGCCAAGAGGGGCAAGGACCGCCGTTCGGGATGTGGAGGCGGAGGTAGCGGGCGGAGGTGGCGATGGGTAGGGCGAACCGGAGCTGCGTTTGGCGGTCGTCGGGGGCGCGGGGGTCGGCGACAGGGCGGAAGGTAAAGTCCCGCCAGGTGGTGCCGTCGGTCGAGGTGGAGAAGCGGACGACCGAAGGCAAAAAGATCCACGCGTCCTGGTAGAGGTAGAACTGAATGCTCAGCGAATCAATGGGTTGCGTGCGGCCGAGGTCGAGCGTGGCGCCGAAGTCGATGCCTTGGACGGCTTGCCAGGTGCCGTCGCGGAAGTCGGAGGAGCCGAGGCGGCCGTCGGCCAGGGCGTTCGGGCCGGAGGCGGGGTAGCGGGGATCGATGGGGTGGGCGAGGGTGACCGCGCAGCCGACGCCGGGGTGTCCGGCGACCGGGAAGACCGTCAGGTCGTCGAGGAGGCGGTTGCGGTGGAGGACTTGGGCGCGGACTTCGCCCTCGCCGCGGACGAGGAGGGTGTCGCCGAGCGCGCCGGACATGCGGGGGAGGCTGTCGCCGGGGAGGTAGAAGCCGGCGGCGCCTTGGACCCAGGGGAAGGCCGGAGTGAGGCGGACGGCAAGCGTGCCCGAGGAAGGGCCGGCGGCGAAGGTGGCGGCGACGGGGTCGCCTTCGAGGCCGTAGTCGACGCGTTGGGCAGCGAGACGGCGGAGGTGGCCGTCGAGGCGGGCGAGGAAGGCGCCGAAGTCGCGGAGGGTGTCGGGCGCCGGGGCGGAGGACCAGAGGACTTCGGCGAGGGCGAGGGCCCGGGGATAGAGCTTCGATTCGACGAGGTGCTGCGGGGCGCGCTCGGACCAGAGGTTGCCCTCGCCGCCGAGGATGCGGCCGGGCGCAGCGACGCCGGGGGCAAGCCGCAGCGTGTCGAGGCCCGGCGGCACGGGGTCGAAGGCATAGACCTCCTCGAGGTCCGTCGCGGAGAGCGGGTAGTCGAAGTAGCAGTGGGAGGTGGGCGACATGATTGCGTCGCGGCCTGCGGCCACCGCCGCTAGACCGCCTTCCATCCCCCGCCACGACTGCACCGTCGCACCCTCGGGCAGGCCGCCCTCGAGGATTTCGTCCCAGCCGATCATGCGGCGGCCGCGGCGCGCCAAATGGGCACCGACCTCCCCGATGAACCACGACTGCAGCGCGTGTTCGTCGGCGAGACCTTCGGCGCGGATGCGCCTTTTGCACGCCGCACACTCCTCCCAACGCACCTTCGGCGCCTCATCCCCCCCGATGTGGATGTAGGGCGAGGGGAAAATCTCCAGGACCTCGTCGAGTACGGTTTTCAGGAAGCCGAGCGTCGTGTCGCTGCCAGCGCAGTAGATGTCCTTGAACACGCCCCAATCCGTCGGCACCGGCAGCGAATCGCCCGTGCAGCTCAGCCACGGATAGGCCGCGATGGCCGCCCGGCTGTGGCCCGGCAATTCGATTTCCGGGATGACCGTGATGTGGCGCTCCGCCGCATACGCCACGATGGCGCGCAGCTCGTCCTTCGAGTAAAATCCGGCGTGCACCGTGCCGTCGGGCGCCGTGCGCGTGCTGCCCACCTCCGTCAGCCGCGGGTAGGCGTCGATGGCGATGCGCCACGCTTGGTCCTCCGTGAGGTGAAAATGCAACACGTTGAATTTGTGTTGGGCCAGGAGGTCGATTTGGCGCATGACGAAGTCGGGCTCCTGAAAATGCCGGCAGACATCGAGCAGGATGCCCCGGTGCGGAAATCTTGGGTGGTCTTCGATGCGCACCCGCGGCACCCGAAATCCTTGTGCCAGAGCCACTTCCGCTCCACTCCCCTCCCGCCCCAGCCCCTCCACCTCGACCGGCA
>JBMTYE010000321.1:0-2022 GCA_049454255.1 Flavobacteriales bacterium | reverse complement strand
GAAGTCGAGTGACCAGCTGCTGTTCGCGCCGCTTGAGGGACGCACGGCAGCAACCCACCTGCCTGCCCCGCTCCGCACGCTACCCTACGACGGGGTTGTGTTGCTCGAAGCGGACGGCAGCACCCGAATCGGCATCGACGCGGTGCACGCGCTTGCCCGGTTCATCCGCTTCCCGTGGTCTGTGGTTCTGCGAGTTGCACCAGCTTGGGGCTACCGATTCATTGCGCGCCGGCGTGCCGCCATTGCATGCCGCCTGCCGGCGTGCCAAATCAACCCCACCGACCGGATGTTAGGTTGAGGTTGAGGTTGAATGCGGAAAAGTTGTAGCTTGAATTACGCGCTAATTGCTTGAAATTTAGTAAATTAAGGCATGAAAAATCAGCAAGAGGCGGGAAGTTTGACGGTGATTTCCAAATCATCTGAATGGACCATTCGTATGCTGAAAATGGCCGTTTCAGTGCGATGTGACACCTTTACCGAACGCCAAATCGTCAGCGCGGCCGCGAGTGCCTATCTCAATCTGGTGGAGGGCAATCACTCGGTATATCCAGCCGAACAATTGAAGTTCTATTCCACTGCCCGCGGCTCTGTTGCAGAGGCGCTCGCCGGGATGGAATTGCTCGTCAAGGAAGGTCGCGTTCCGGAGCCCCTGGCAGCAGATCTTCAACTTGCGGGTGAAGAAATCTCGAAAATGATGTGGGGACTTCTTCGACGCAAACAACGCCAGATCCACCCCACCCGCCACTAATCCCCCACTCCTCAACCTGCGCGGCACAGCCGGGCCCGCCCTCAACCTCAACCCCGTCCTCCTTACGGCGCGAAGTGCCGGATGACGTTGTAGACGTACCAACCGTCGAGGCCGCTGAAGACTTGGGGACGCGCGGTGGTTCCGTCTTTGCGGATGCCCACACCGTCTTCGTAGGGGTCGACGCCGACCATCTTGGAGTAGCGCGTGCGGAAGGATTTTGAGGGACCGTGGAAGTAAACGTGGGTGTCTGTGACGACGAAGAGGCCGGTGTCGATGTGTTCGAGGCCGGTTTCTTTGACGGGGTTGCCGCGGAATCCGCCGGTGCGGTAGTAGACACCTTTTGCGATGCGCAGGCTGACGCCGGAGCTGCGCCCTTCGTAGGTGGTGCGCGTCCGTTCTTCCCAAAACTCCACACCCTTGAAGAGGTAGAGCAGCTTCTCCGACTTCATGAGCAGCACGGGCAACATGCCCTCGTAGGCAAAGTGGACGCTCGGATCCTCGCCCTCGAGGAGCATGCGGAGGGATTGGGCTCGGAAGAGCTTGTGCCGGTAGCCCTGGATGTCCGCGGACTCGATGTCGAAGCCCATCGCCTCGCGGAAGCCGTCGAGCTGTTCTTGCTCTGCTTCCGAGAGCAGGCCATCGTCGAGGAGCCGGTCCAGGGCGGTGCGCAGGCCGGTCAGTGCAGTGGGCCGGACCCAATCGTCTGACAGGCGGCCCGCAGCAGCGATGGCCTTCAGGTTCGCGGCACTTTCGGCGGTCAGCGGCTCAGCAAGGGTCCGGGTGAAGTCGGCTTGGGCTTGGTTGAAGGCATCCTCACAGGCCGTGTGGCGGTACGAAAACCATCCGGCCGATTCGCCGCAGTATTTGCATTTTCCCATGTACTAAAGGTAACGGATCGCCGCAGGCACCGTGCACACCGGAATGGGCTGCATTTTGTGTTGGTTTGCGGCATGATGCCGGCGATAAATCGCCAAAACAGCTTCCTCGCGGGCGGAGGTCGGCGCCGGTACCTCGCCGGCCTCGTGCGCCATCGCCCACTCGAGTTCAGCGTAGCTCGCCCCGAGCGCATCCTCATCCGTCCGGCCATCGCCCCACAGACCATCCGTCGGCGCTGCCTGCAGAATCGCCTCATCCACGCCGAGATAGGCGCCGAGCGCGAAGACTTCGGACTTGACGAGGTCGGCGATGGGACTCAGGTCGACCCCGCCGTCTCCGTATTTGGTATAAAACCCTACCCCGAAGTCCTCAATCTTGTTCCCGGTCCCTGCCACAAG
>JBMTYE010000320.1:0-2060 GCA_049454255.1 Flavobacteriales bacterium | reverse complement strand
AGGCGAGGATATCGAAGGCAATGATTTGGCTGCCAAACGTTGTACCCAAGTTCGCCCCCAGGACGGTGGCCAGTGCATTTCGAAGCGGTAGGGCACCTGCATGGACGAGGACGATGGCCAGAATAATCACCGCAGAAGATGAATCCAGCACCGCAGACGCCGCGCACCCCACCGCCACACTCCCGAGGGTGTAGCGCCCAGCACGCGCCAGCCAGCGGTTCACCCGATCCCCCACCGCCGTCCGCAGGTCCTCCGACAACTGCCTCACGCTGAACAGGAAAAGCGCCAGACCTGCGATCAGCTGCAGCCCCACCTGCACGAGTCCCGGCGTATCCTCTATTCCCATGGCCTGAAGGTAGGCGGCCAGCCGGTCATACCGTATTGTTCGAAACGTGTTGAAAAGATGCGGATGACAATAATGCCATTCAGAGTTCATTTTTTGTCGTTGATGATAGCTTCGCGGCATGTTCGCCTTTTTATCATCTTGCTCTGTCCGGCGACAGTACGGCAGGGCTGCCCTCGCGGTGGGGATGGGTTTAGGGTTTGCTGCGCCGGGCGCGGCCCAAACCCCGAAAGACTACACCTCATGTGATTTCAACTCCCTCCTCGCGACCCTTCGTGCCTACGAAGACACGCTAGCTGCCGAGCAGGGAGTCACGGTGGTACGCCAAGATTACCGCGTCGAGGTGACGGACGTCGGGATCGCGGACAAGACCTACTGGATTTTCCGTTGCCAGGCCTTGCTCGACTCCATCTCTGCGCTCCAAGCGGACGTGGCGTTCGCCCGCCTTGATCCGCCCACGATGGATATGGACAGCATCTCGGGCATTTCGGCCACCGGGGCCACCTTCCACGGCAAGTACACCGCAGACGGCGGCTCGCCCGTGACCCACCTGTGGTTCCGCTACGGTACCTCGGCGGCGTCGCTGACCGACTCGCTTCCGGTGACCGGCACGACCTCGCCCTTCACCGCGGCGGCCACTACACTCACTGGTGGCACGCTGTATTATGTCGCGGTCTTCGGGAAAAACGCAGCCGGCACCGCCTCCGGAGATACCATGAGCTTCACGGCAGCCACGCCCTTCACGTGCGGCAACACGGTGACGTACGACAGTTACGCGTACTCCACCGCCACCATCGCTGGGGAATGCTGGTTTACGGAGAACCTTCAGACGACGAAGTTGAATGACGGGACGGCCATTGTGGGTGAAGGGGTAACGAACGCGGTATGGGCAGCCTACACCACTCCGGCCCAGTGCATTTACGACAACAACGTCGCAAACATCGGATACGGCCGGTTGTACAACTACCTCGCAGTCCAAACGAACAAGCTGTGTCCCTCCGGTTGGCATGTCAGTGCCCAAGCGGATTGGGAGGCTCTCCTTGCGGCGTACAACCCCACAGCAGGAACGGAGTTGAAGGCATCAAGTGGTTGGGACGGGACGAATTCGAGCGGTTTCTCGGCCCTGCCTTCAGGAACGCGCCACGACTTCGACGGCAGCTTTGCAAACCTCACATCCGGAGCGTCGTTCTGGGCCGTGCCGACTACGGGCTCGAATGCGCGGGCCTATGATCTGTGGACTGGGTCAGCAACGGTGAATTTCGGCAACTACATCTCCTCTGCATTCCAGTACGGAAATGCGGTGCGCTGTGTGCAGGACTGAGTTTCAGTTTGAGTTTCAGTTTGAGTTTGAGGTGGGGCGGTCCGGGAGCGGGTCGCCCCGCTTCGTTTCGGGGGTGGGAAGTGGGGGAGGGCGGTGTATTTTGGCCCGACAACTGGAAACTCTATCGCTATGACGCCGACACGCCTGTTTGACTTTCCGCGGTACCAGCTCGAACGCCGGCCGCAGACGGTGATGATGACCTCGCCAAACGCGGGCAACCGGTTGACCTACAGCACAGCCGAGTTCGTTGCGGAAATGGACCGGGCCTCTGCGGGTCTGGTGGCGCTCGGGATGCAGCCCGGTGACCGGGTGGCCCTGATTTCGCACAACAACCGGTGCGAGTGGAATGTGATGGACTGCGGGATCGTGCAGGCCGGGGGGATCGATGTGCCCATC
>JBMTYE010000319.1:0-2081 GCA_049454255.1 Flavobacteriales bacterium | reverse complement strand
GGGCGACGTGCGGGTCGTCGCCGCCACAAACAAGGACCTCCGGGCAGAAATCGCCGCCGGAAGGTTCCGCGAAGATCTGTTTCACCGCCTGGCCGTGATTCCCCTGCACATTCCGGATCTGAACGACCGCCGCGAGGATATCCCGCTGCTTGTCGCCCACTTCCTGCGTTTGGTCTGCGAGAGCTACGGCATTCCGGTCCCTGAAACCACACCGGAAGCGCACGACCTTCTCAGAACCGCGAACTGGACGGGCAACATCCGTGAGTTGCGCAACGTGGTCGAGCGTCTCGCCATCCTCACCCCACGGGGCGCTCCCATCGATGCAGCTATCGTCCAGCGGTATGCTGGGTTGGGGGGAGGTTGAGGACGGGCGGCGCTCTGCGCCGCAGAACGAGAACGAGGTTGAGGACGAGGTTGAGGTATGATGGGAGGCCTCGCCTTGCAACTCAAACTCAAACTCCAACTCAAACTGAAACTGATTTAACAGTCCACGAGGCAACTCTTCCACGAGGTCTTCGTCTTACACGTGAACTGAATTCCTCCCAGCATGAATGACATTGTACTGTTCGGCTTTGAGATTCCGGGCAACGTGTTCCTGGGTTCTCTCTTTGTTTGGTTGATTGCAGCTGCTGCGAATGTGAAGTTGTTTGCCAAATGCGAGCAGCCCGCTTGGGCCGTGTTCGTGCCCGGCTACAACGCAGTTGTTGCGATGCGCATCATCGGTCGGCCCGACTGGCATGCGGTGTACTTCCTCGTTCCGGTGTTCAACGTGTACTTCGCGTTCCGGACGATGATGGAGCTTGCCGCCACCTTCGGACGCCGCTCGACGGTAGACCACCTGCTGGTGGTTGTGTTCAACGTTTTTTACGTCCTCAACCTCGGGCTGAGCTACGAGGCAGAATACGAGGGCCCGGTGTACGGTGCACCGAAGGCCTCGTCTGCTTCAGAAGGTTCAGACGCCCGCGGGGGGTGGGCGCACGCCTAATCGCCCTCTGAAGGGAAAGTAACGATTCGCCGGGTAACCGGCAGTGGACTGCGGGAACAGTCCGCGATTTGGGGAACAGGATCCCTGTCAAAGGAGGCCTCGGGCGTGCTGCAAAGCCGCTTGGAGGCCTTCTGGCTTTTTACCGCCGGCCGTTGCGAAGAAGGGTTGACCGCCTCCGCCCCCGTCGATATGCCGGGCCAAATCCCGCACAATCCCGGTCGCATTCAACCCACGACCACTCACGAGGTCATCCGAAAGCACTACCGTCAAGGTGACTTTGCCCTCGGCGAGCGAGCCCAGCACGCCGAAGAATGGCGCCTGTTCGCTGCGGAGCTGGAACGCCAAGTCCTTTACACTCGCGGCGTCGAGGTCCACCTCGGCCACGAGGACCTGCACGCCGTCGCGCACCTCGATGCGCTGGAGCAGGTCGGCCTTCACATGGCGGGCCTGCTCGCGCTTCAACACCTCGAGCTCGCGCGCCATGGCGGCCGTGCGGGCGAGCAGGTCTTCGGTGGCGCGGACCACGTCCTGCGGCGATTTCAGCGCCGTCCGGATGCGGTCGAGTGCGGCCTCGTCCTCGCGCGCCCGCTGCAGCGCGCCCATGCCCGTGGTGGCCTCGATGCGCCGGATACCCGCAGCAACCGCGCCTTCCGAGAGGATGCGGAATTGCCCGATGGCCCCTGTGGCGGGGACGTGGGTGCCGCCGCACAGTTCTTTCGACGTGCCGAACCCGATCATCCGCACGCGGTCGCCGTACTTCTCGCCGAACAGCATCATCGCGCCGGCTTCACGCGCCTCGGCGAGGGGGATGGCGCGGCGCTCGTCGCGGGCGAGGTTTGCTTGGATGCGCTCGTTTACGCGGTCTTCGACGGCGAGCAGTTCGGCGGCAGAGGGCTTGCTGAAGTGGGAGAAGTCGAACCGCAGGGAGTCCGGTCGGACGAGCGAGCCGCGCTGTTCGACGTGGGTGCCCAGGACTTCGCGCAGGGCTTCGTGTACGAGGTGGGTGGCGCTGTGGTTCTTTTCCGTGTCGCGCCGGGCTGCGGTGTCCACCACCGCCTTCACAGGGGCCTCGGGCACCTCGGGGAGGGTGGTGGTG
>JBMTYE010000318.1:0-2093 GCA_049454255.1 Flavobacteriales bacterium | reverse complement strand
AAAGCGAGGTCCGAGACCTCGGCGTGGGCTTCGGAGCCCACGTGACGGTGCACGGCACGGATCCGGTCGAGCCGGGCCTGCGCACGGACGTGCCGTGGGCCACTGCCGTCTCGGCGGTCCCCGGGGTCATCGCCGCCCAGCCGTACATCGTGTTGCCCGGGTTGCTCGAGACCCGCGAGGAGGTGGTGGGGGTGGCGGCGAAGGGCATAGGGCCAGAGTGGGTGCGGCCGGGCCTGGACCGGTCGTTGCGGGAGGGGAGCTGGCCGGCGGCGGCCGAGGCGGACAGCGTGGTGCTGGCGCGGCCGGTGGCGGACCGGCTGAAGCTGCAGGTCGGGGACCGGGTTCGGCTGTACCTCGTGTCG
Organism: Flavobacteriales bacterium; assembly: GCA_049454255.1. Lineage (GTDB taxonomy): Bacteria > Bacteroidota > Bacteroidia > Flavobacteriales_D > Sanyastnellaceae > CAMCYM01. The sequence continues at coordinate 1,731 of JBMTYE010000318.1, read as the reverse complement.
CGGGACGATGTCCGGCCGGAGGTCCTCGCGGTCGCCGGCATTTACGAGACCGGCCTGCTCGAATACGACCGGGAGTTCATCTTCGTCCCGTACCGGAAGCTGCAGCGCGCGGTCCGGACCGGCATCGAGGCGGTGGCGGCCGCCTCCGGCGACACGATCGCCCTGCGCCTCTTCGGCTCGGCGGCCGCCCGCGCCGAAGTCCGGTGGGAGGGACCCCGCGGCGGCCCGTGGACGACGTGGCAGGGCCCGGGACCGCATCGCTGCGCTGGAGCGGACACGACGGCCCGGTTCCGCGCCGTCGTCACGGATCCGCACGGCGCCGCGGGCGACACCGTCGCCTTCGTCTACCGCGGCGGCACGTGGGCCGGGACGGGAACGGGGGGCGGCTGGCGGCTGCACGCGACGGGTTGGGAAGTTTGGCTTTCCGACGCCCGCGCAGTCGAGGCGGCGGAAGCAGACATCTACGCAAACCTCCCCCTGGGCCTGACGACCGCGACCTTTACGGACAGCGCTCCGGAGCTGTTTTCGTGGCTTTCTATGCTCGACCTGAACGTGGAAGTCATTGTGGGACTGATGGTTCTGATCAGCATCATCAACATGGCGTCTGCGCTGCTGGTCATCATCCTCGAGCGCACGGCGATGGTAGGCATGCTGAAGGCGCTGGGGATGCGGGATGGGGCGGTGCTGCAGGTGTTTGTTTGGCATGCGGTGCGCATCCTGGGCCGCGGCTTTTTCTGGGGCAACGTGCTGGGGTTCGGGCTGGCGGCGCTGCAGGAGGCGACGGGGTGGGTGCGGCTGGATCCGGAGGCGTACTATGTGGACCGGGTGCCCATCCTCATCGACGGGGTGCGGATTGCCGTGACGGAGGCCGCGGCGTTTGCGGTGTGTGCGGTGGCGATGTGCCTGCCGGCGCTGGCGGCGGCTCGCCTCTCTCCGGTGCGTGCGATGCGCTTCCGCTGATTCGGGGGGGCGACCTACATTTGCGCCGTGATCCACGCGAACATCCTCAGCACCATCGGACGCACGCCGCTTATCCGATTGAACCGCATCGCGGCCGACCTTCCTTGCGAGGTGCTCGCGAAGGTGGAGTACTTCAATCCGGGCCACAGCGTGAAGGACCGCATGGCGCTGGCGATGGTCGAGGATGCGGAGCGGGCGGGCCTGCTGGCTCCCGGCGGCACGGTCATCGAGTGCACAAGCGGCAACACCGGCATGGGCCTGGCGCTCGCCTGCACCGTGAAGGGCTACCGGCTGATCTGCACGATGAGCAGCAAGCAGTCGAAGGAAAAGATCGACATCCTGCGGGCGATGGGGGCGGAGGTCCACGTGTGCCCGGTGGACGTAGAGGCCGATGATCCAGCGAGTTACTACAGCGTCGCGCGCCGGCTGAACGAGGAGATCCCGAACAGCTTCTGGTGCAACCAGTACGATAACCTGTCGAACCGGGAGGCGCATTACCGCTCGACCGGGCCGGAGATTTGGGCGGATACCGCGGGGCGCGTGACCCACTTCGTGGTGGGCGTGGGCACCGGCGGTACGATCAGTGGCGTGGGCCGCTACCTGAAGGAGCAAAACCCCGCGGTCCAAATCTGGGGCATCGACACCTACGGCTCTGTCCTCAAGAAATACCACGAAACCGGCGAGTTCGACCCCGCAGAAATCCACCCCTACCTCACGGAAGGGGTCGGCGAGGACATCATCCCGGAAAACATCGACTTCTCGGTCATCGAC
>JBMTYE010000317.1:0-2126 GCA_049454255.1 Flavobacteriales bacterium | reverse complement strand
CAGTGACCGCGGCGAAGCACGTGGAGACCGCCGCGACCGGAACGACCGAAACGACCGGAACGACCGGAACGACCGCCGTGACCGGAACGACCGCCGCGATGGCCGGGAAAACCGTGACGGACGCGATGGTCGGAATGCCGCGATGCACAACGGGGGCGGGCGGCCACACGAGCGGCCGGCAGACCCGGAAGAACACGGATACAACTTCGACGGCATCATCGCCTCGGAGGGGGTGTTAGAAATCCAGCCGGAGGGCTTCGGCTTCCTCCGTTCAGCGGATTTCAACTACCTCAATTCTCCGGACGATGTGTATGTGACTGCTCGCCAAATCAAGCAATTTGGCCTGCAAACAGGCGACACAGTAATTGCAAAAATTCGCCCTCCGCGGATCAACGACAAATACTACCTGCTCGCCGATGTGGAGAGCATCAACGGCCGCGATCCCTCTTGGGTACGGGACCGCATTCCGTTCCAGTTCCTTACACCGCTTTTCCCACAAGAGCGGTTCAAACTCAGTACGCGCGGCAGCACCATCTCCACGCGCCTCATGGACCTCTTCGCGCCCGTCGGCAAAGGACAGCGCGGCATGATTGTGTCGCAGCCGAAGACGGGAAAAACTACCCTGCTCAAAGATGTCGCGAACGCCATTTCGCTGAACCATCCCGAGACCTACCTCATCGTACTGCTCATCGACGAGCGGCCGGAGGAAGTCACGGACATGAAGCGCAGTGTCAACGCCGAGGTCATCGCTTCGACATTCGACGAACCGGCCGACCGCCACGTGCGCATCGCGAACCTCGTACTCGAGAAATCGAAGCGCATGGTCGAATGCGGCCACGATGTGTGCATCCTCCTCGACTCCATCACCCGACTCGCACGGGCCTACAACACGGTCAGCCCGAGTTCAGGAAAAATCCTTAGTGGTGGCGTGGAGGCGAACGCACTGCAGAAGCCGAAGCGGTTCTTCGGTGCAGCTCGGAACATCGAAAACGGTGGGTCTCTCTCGATCATCGCGACGGCCTTGACCGACACCGGTTCGAAGATGGACGAGGTGATTTTTGAGGAATTCAAGGGAACCGGCAACATGGAACTGCAGCTCGACCGCCGCATTTCGAACCGGCGGATCTACCCGGCCATCGATATCCTGTCATCGGGCACCCGGAAAGAGGATCTGCTCCTGGACAAGGATACGCTGCAGCGCATTTGGATCCTCCGCAAACACCTTGCGGACATGAACCCCGTCGAAGCGATGGAGTTCATCCGGGATCGGATTGAGAAGACCCGGACGAACGAGGAGTTCCTGGCGTCGATGAATGGCTGATGCGGGCGTGGGCGGTAGCTGCGGTTGCGGCAGGGGTTTGGCTTGTCGGGCGTGAACTCGGCATCGGAGCGGTGCCGCTCGCACAGGGTGCGCTGGTCGGGGGAGTCCTGCATCTGACGTGCCTGACGTTCCTCGCTGTGTACGGTGCCCATGCATCGGGGGCGCACCGCAGACAGATGGGATTTTTAGCGTCGTTTCAACACGCCGTGAAACCTGGACTCGTTTATGCCGTGCTCGGAACTGCTGCGTCTGCTGTTTGGACGTTCGGCGTGCGAAGTGAACTGCATACCCGGATGCAAGCGGAACGCGCCGCGGCTGTCGCCGCCCCGTTTGCCACCGATGCCACCTACGCGGAATGGAAAGCCGCAACCGGTGCGCCCGACGGTGTTGCGCGGGAGCAGGCTCGGGACCAGCAGCTCGAGGCGGTGAAGGCACTGGACCATCCAGGTGTGTTTATCGGGATGAATTTGCTGGGACTTGCATGGGGGGCAGCGCTGCTCTCAGGGGTGATGACGGTGGTGTGGCGCTTCGTGCTCGGGGGGTGAAGTACTGCAAAAGGCGCGGGCTGCGTTGTAGATTTGGGACGATTCCTGGCACATGAGAGATTCGCTTCGCTGTAGTGTAGTGTGCGCTGTTGCGCTGGTGCTGACGTTGAGTGCGCAGGCGCAGGGACTAACTGGGCGACGTAATCTCCCCTCGTTCGATTCGAAGCCGTACCACTTCGGATTCTTGCTGTCTGGGAATCGGGCAGATTTCAGATTTGATCGGGCGGCTGAGCCGGTGTGGACGGACAGTTTATTAGGCA
>JBMTYE010000316.1:0-2157 GCA_049454255.1 Flavobacteriales bacterium | reverse complement strand
GGTTACTTGCTGTACATCAATGACTTGAAAAAGGTGGTAGTGAACCTCGACGGGTAGTAACTTGCCGCACCTAATCCTGATTATGCGCGCTGCACTGCTGACTTTCGGATGCGTGGTTGCCGTGGCCTCCGCCACGGCCCAAACTCCCCGCGCCCAAAAAGGCCTCCGCCCACCCGTCGACCACTCCGCCCCCGCGCCGCAGCGTGCCGAAGGGTGCGCCCCGGCGACGGCCCTTCGCGACCTCGAATGGAACAACGTCCGCGCCCTCATCGAGAACGGCGGCGCCCTGTGGTACGACCGCGCCATCGACAAGGGGGCCTTCATGGTCCCGAAGGAAAGCGGCGTCTCCACCGTGTACGGCGGTGCGCTGTGGCTCGGCGGAATCAGCCCGGACCAGCAGCTGAAGCTCGCCGCGGTGCGCTACCGCAACACGGGGAACGATTTTTGGCCCGGTCCCTTGACGAACGATGGTTCCGCGGAGGTCGACGCCTCCACGTGCGCGGCGTACGATAAAATCACCATCACCTACCGGGCAGACGCCATCCGTCACCGCCAGTACTTCGACTGTGCTGCAGACCCCACGTGCGACATGGCCGAGCTCTTCCCCGACGGCTACGGCATTCCGGCCTATTTCTATACCTATCCGGCGCATGGCAACCCGGCCCTCAACCAGGACTTCTACCTCGCGCCGTTTTACGACTACAACGGCGACGGATTTTACGATCCGCAATCCGGTGATTATCCGTGGTTTGACTTCCTCCAGGAAATCGACTGCAAGGAGCGCCGCCGCGACGATACCGTTCCCCTATACGGTGACCAGAACTACTACTGGATTTTCAACGACAAGGGCAACGTGCACTCCGAGTCGCAGGGCGAGCCCATCGGCATGGAGATCCGTGCCCAGGCCTTCGCGTTCTCGACGAACGACGAGATCAACAACATGCAGTTCTACAACTACGTGTTGATCAACCAAGGCACCCAAACGCTTACCGAAACTTACTTCGCCCAGTGGGTGGACTCGGACCTCGGGGGCCACGTGGACGACTACGTGGGCTGCGACGTGCGTCGTGGACTCGGCTATTCTTACAACGGCGACTCGTTCGACGATCCCACGAGCTATTCCATCGGCTACGGCGAACATCCGCCGGCCATGGGTGTGGACTTCTTCGAGGGGCCCTACCAGGACGAGGATGGCCTCGATAACCCGCTGACCACCGTATTCACGGATGCCGTTGACTCGCTGGGCATTCCATACGGGGGGATCGGTATCGGCTACGGCGACGGGGTTGCGGACAACGAGCGCTACGGGATGCGGAAGTTCATCTACTACAATTGGAACTACGGCATCAACGGCCAGCCCACGCTTGCACAGCAGTACTACAACTACATGCGTGGCTACTGGAAAAACGGCCAACGCATGGCCTACGGCGGCGACGGACTCACCGTCGCTTCGGGCGCAAACCTCGAGATCGCAGCGGACTACATGTTCCCCGGCGACACTGACCCGTATGCCTGGGGAACCCGCGGGGTGCAGGTCGAGCCTTGGTCCGAGGTCAGCTCAGGAAATCCGCCGGGCGACAGGTTGTTTTTGCAGTCAGCCGGCCCGTTTACCCTGGAACCGGGCGACTACAACAATATCACGGTGGGCATGGTGTTCGCCCGGGCCACGGGAGGTGAGCCTTTCGAGAGTGTGAAGCTCCTGCGGCTCGCGGACGACAAGGCCCAGGCCCTGTTCGACAACTGCTTCGAAATCGTCTCCGGTCCAGATGCCCCTGACATGGCCATCCAGGAGCTCGAGAACGAGCTCATCCTGTACCTGACGAACGACAATCCGCTTTCAAACAACTTCGACGAGGCCTACACCGCGCTCGATCCGTCGATTCCGACCGAGCTGCCAGACGGGTCGGTGCTGACCGAAGCCCAGCGGAGCTATGCCTTCGAGGGCTACCTCATCTACCAACTCGCAGACAAGTCAGTGGGTCCTGCGGAGCTCGGGGACATCGACAAGGCCCGCCTCGTGTTCCAGTGTGATGTGGCGAATGGGGTCTCTCAGGTCATCAACTACGACTACGATCCTACACTGGCCCTCCCCGTCCCCACCTTGATGGCGGACGGAGCGAACACGGGCATCCGCCACAGCTTCCGGGTGACGACGGA
>JBMTYE010000315.1:0-2186 GCA_049454255.1 Flavobacteriales bacterium | reverse complement strand
CCGCGCTTCACCTGGCTGATCAACCGGCCGCTCATCTACCACGGGGTTTTCGGCGAGGGGCTTTTCCAGAGCATCTACCCCACCCCGCGTTCGGAGTTGGCCAACTACCTCGCCAGCCTCGAGTGGGTCGCGCTGACGGTATTCGTCTTCCTGCTTTCCATCGGATTCCCGTCGCTGCGCATCGTGCCCTACCTCATGTTCGGGGGGACGTTCCTCGTCGCGCTGTCCTACATGCTGCACGCGCGCCTGGAACCGCAGTTCGACTCGGTGCGGGCGCGCCTGCTCGTGGCTTTTCTCGCCTTCACCCAGCCTCTGGTCCGGGGCTGGGCACGCTATTTCACCTGGCTGAAACACAAACGCACCCCGGAGCGCGTCATCCGCACCCCGGAGCAGGAACTGGCGGACCGGCACACCGCGGGCGGCACCTCCCGCTTCGAGTGCTGGAACGAGGAGGGGCACGGCCGGGAGAGGTTGCTGGCCGAGACGACGAGGCTTCTCGAGGACGAGGGCTGGAGCTACTCGCTGGATACCGGCTGGAACGACTGGGACGTGCAGATCTACGGCAGCTTTTGGTGGATCGTGCGTCTCCGCACCGTGACCGAATACCACGGCGGCCCGAAATGCCTGACCCGCGCCACGCTGCGGCTGCGCATGGGAGGGCCGACCTTCATGGCCAATCTGCTCATCATCGGAGTCCTCCTCTACCAGCATCTCCTCGGCGGCGGCGTGGGGTGGTGGCTGGCCGGCGGCTACGGTCTCTTCGTGCTCTTCCTCGGCTACCGGGCGCGGCGCCTCAAACGCCGGGCCGCCGATCTGCTCCGGGTGGCCGCCCGGCACACCGGATTGGTCCGGGTGGGCGGACGGTCTGCGACGTGAGCACCCGCCTTTCCGATTACGATTTCGAACTGCCCCGCGAACTCGTCGCTTCGCGGCCCCTCCCCGACCGAGCCGCCTCGCGCATGATGGTGGTGGACCGGTCGGCGGGCACGGTGGCGCACCGCATGTTCCGCGACCTCCCGCAACTCGTGCAGGCGGGCGACCTGTTCGTGCTGAACAATTCGCGGGTCATTCCGGCCCGGTTGCTCACCGACGACGGGCGGATCGAAATCCTGATCTTCGAGCAACTCGGGCCGGCGCGCTGGAAAGCGTTCGCCCGTCCGGGCAAGCGCACGCGCGTCGGCGACAGCTTCATCATCGCCGGCACGACCGCGCACATCGAGGCGGTCGACCCGGAGGACGGAACACGCATCGTGCGGTTCGGGACAGAGCCGGATCTGGACAATCTCGGACACATGCCGATTCCTCCCTACCTGGGACGCGAGGACGACGAGGAGGACCGGGTGCGCTATCAGACCGTTTACGCGACGGTGGCCGGATCGGTGGCCGCACCCACAGCCGGACTGCATTTCACGCCGGAAATCTTGGCCAAGCTACCGCATGCCTTCGTCACCCTCCATGTCGGGCCCGGGACCTTTCTTCCGGTGCGCGGCGACAATCTCGACGAACACCGCATGCACGGGGAGGACTACGAGATCGGCGAGGGCGCCGCGGCCGCAATCAATGCGGCGCGACGCGTCATCGCGGTCGGCACGACGAGCCTGCGCGTGCTCGAGTCCCTGCCGGCCGGGCCGGTCGCAGCCGGCTGAGGACGCACGGAGATTTTCATCCGTCCGGGCTTCGAGTTCCGCCACTCCCACGCCCTGCTGACCAATTTCCATCTGCCGAAATCGACCCTCTTCGTCCTGGTCTGCGCGCTGGCCGGACAGGAATTGATGCAGCGCGCCTACGCCGAGGCGGTGCGTGAAAAATACAGGTTCTTCAGCTACGGCGATTGCATGCTGATTCTCTGACGAGACTCGACGCCGTGCCGGCGGCGGTTAAAATCCGCGGCATGAGCACGATCAAAGCCTATGCCGCGAAGTCAGCCGGAGCGGCTCTCGAGCCCTTCGAATACACCCCCGCCCCGCTCGGCGACGAGCAGGTGGAAATCGCCGTGGATTATTGCGGCATCTGTCACTCGGATCTTTCGGTCATCCACAACAACTGGGGCAACGCGCAGTATCCGCTCGTTCCCGGCCACGAAGTCTCCGGCCGCATCGTGGCGGCGGGCGACAAAGTGAAGAAAGTCAAAGTCGGCGACCGCGTCGGTCTCGGTTGGTTTGCCGGCAGCTGCATGTGCTGCACCG
>JBMTYE010000314.1:0-2190 GCA_049454255.1 Flavobacteriales bacterium | reverse complement strand
GGCGACAGCGTCAGGATGCTATCGAGGACCGGCTGCCAGTCGGACTCCTGAATGGGCTTCACGGCAGCGGGCGAAGGCGAAATAGGCATGGGATCGAGCCGATAGATGGGAGTTGATTTAGTTATTCACAAGGCTGATTTCCAAAAAAAAATAAACCATCACATTTGCGGCATCACTTTGCCACTTTTGCTCATGATCTCTGCGCATTCCCTCCTTCGACTTCAGGTATTCCTATGTGGGATGCTCCTCTGCTCCGGCCGTCTGGTGGCTCAAGTCAGCATGAGTTCGACATCTGCGAGCAATGGTAAGACCTACGTGAACGTGCTTTCGCCTGCCCTTGTCCAAAATATCGACACGCTCTTCGTGAGAATGAATGGCGGCCACAGCAGTTCTGCTCCCTCCACCTTCAACATCGCTGGCGCCGCAGGAGCGCTTGCCAGCACGCTGCAGGTGAGCCGGGTGGGCTGACGCGGGAGTCACACGAACCGGATGGTCGGGGTGCCGGCGAGGGGGGGCGGGGTGAGGCGGCCGATGGGGCGGTCGGGGAGGCCGGCGTCGCGCAGGGTGCGCTGGACGGCCGGGGCGGCGGCGGGGGATGCGGCGATGAGTAGGCCGCCTGAGGTTTGGGGGTCGCTGAGGAGGTCGCGGGCGAACCCGTCCAGCGATTCCACGCGGTCGCTGTAGCTGGACCAGTTGCGCCGGGCGCCGCCGGGGACGGCTCCGGCCGCGTGGTAGGTCGCGAGGGCGGCGGGGTGCAGGGTGGGGACGGCGCCGGGCTCGAGCTCGGCCCCGCAGCCCGAGCCTTCCGCCATTTCCAGGAGGTGGCCGAGGAGGCCGAAGCCGGTGACGTCGGTGAGGGAGTGGACGCCGGGGAGGGCGGCGAGGGTGGGGCCGAGCGTGTTGAGGCGCTGCATCGAGGCGACGGCGGCGGCGTGGTCTTCAGGGGCGACGATGCCCCGCTTCTCGGCCGTGGTGAGGATGCCGACGCCGAGGGGCTTCGTGAGGAACAGGAGGTCGCCGGGCTGGCCGGTGTCGTTGCGCTTGAGCCGGTCGAGGGCCACCCGGCCGGTCACCGCGAGGCCGAAGATGGGCTCAGGGCAGTCGATGCTGTGTCCCCCGGCCAGCGGGATGCCCGCCTCCGAACAGATGGACCGACCGCCGTCCACGACCTCGCCCGCGATGTGCTCCGGCAGCTTATCAAGCGGCCAACCGAGGATGGCGATCGCCACCAGCGGGGTGCCTCCCATCGCGTAGATGTCGCTGATGGCATTCGCCGCGGCGATGCGGCCGAAGGTGCGCGGATCATCGACGATGGGCATGAAAAAATCCGTCGTGGTGATGATGCCCGTTCCATCGCCGAGGTCCACGACCGCGGCATCGTCCTTCGTCTCGTTGCCGACGAGGAGCCCGGGGAAGCGCTCGCTGCGGTCGACCGCGGACAGGATGCCGTGCAGGACGGCCGGAGACAGCTTGCAGCCGCAGCCCGCGCCGTGCGAGTAGGCCGTCAGGCGGATGGGGGTTTCGTGCATGCGCCAAATGTCGGCTACCCGCCCCCGTCCAGCAATTCCGCCACCTCTTCAGCCGACCGCCCCCGCGCGTCGACGGGATGGACGGCGGGCCGCACGGCACGCGTTTGGGTGTGGCGGTAAAGCTTGTCGTAGTAGCGAAGTCCGATGGCCGCCGCCCGGTCGAGCTCGCCGGCCCGAACGGCCGCCACCGCCGTCTGCGTATCCGCCCCGCCCAGCTTGTCCCGCACGCGCTCGAAGGCGGCCGCCAAGGCCTCCACCGGCGCCGCGCCGTAGATGTGCAGCAGGTGCTCCACGCGTTCTGCGTCCGTCCGCTCGATCTCCCACATGGGCGCGCCCCGCATCCGCTGGTGCAGCTCTTCCGGCAGGTGGACCGCCCCGATGCGCCGGCTTTCGTCCTCGATCCACACCGGGCGGGTCGGGTCGAGCGCCGCGAGCACCCGGTGGCAGTCGTTTGCAAACTGCTCAGAAGTAGGCTGTTGCACCCGGTAGAGGTTGCCGAACGCCGAGCCGAGATGGAGGGCAAGGCCTTCGAGGTCAAGGGTTTGGGCTCCGCGGGCCGCCAGTGCGTGCACGATGGCCGTCTTGCCCGTCCCCGTCATCCCTCCCACTATCCGCAGCTCCCACGGCCCGCGGGCCAAATCCCCCACCACTCTAAAATGTC
>JBMTYE010000313.1:0-2193 GCA_049454255.1 Flavobacteriales bacterium | reverse complement strand
GCAGAGCACCCCTGTCAGGACCGACAGTGAGTGGGCAGAAGTTCTCGATTAGCTACTCTTTCACTTGACCACGCGAAACTCACCGTGCAAGGTGTCCGTAGGGGATTTCGGAGGACGGTGATGCCACGTTCAACTCTGTTAACCTCTGGTTGCGTTGCACTCTGCGTCGCGGGGCAGTCGTTCGGCGGACTTGCCGTCGTCACTGGTGCAGCGAATGCGAATCAGTGGCTTGGCGATGCAGGGGCTTACAGCACAATCGCGTTCACGGAATTCCCCTACGGCACGTTGATCACGGAACAGTATGCATCGCTGGGGATTCACTTTGTCGAGCCGCAGGGTAACTGGATCTACGGCTCGGACGTCAACGGCACGGACTTGTTTGTCCAGGACGGTTGGGGGCTCCATGGCGAGAATTCGATCGACATGCGGTTTGACACGCCGATGCGCGGCTTGGCGGCGTATTATCCGGGAGTCGTGAAGGCACAGTTCTTTTCCGGGGAGCAGCTCGTCTACTCATGGACGCAGAACTTTGGTGGCGGATCAGATAAGTTTGCCGGGTTCTTTGGGGACGTGGCCTTTGACCGGGTCGTTTTCAAGAACGCAAACAACCCTCCGCCCTGGGGCAGCATCTACCCAGTGAAGTTCGACAACCTCTACTTCACGACGGTCCCAGCGCCGGGCGTTGCCTTCTGCCTGATTGGGGGCGTTTCGATCGTGTGCAGGCGGCGAGAAAGGGCGGTCTCGCGTTAGGTTTCCTCCGCTGGGCGGGTGCTCTTCGAAGCCATAGCCCGCGGTCAGTCGTTCGCAACGGGTCGGACCCGCCCCAGCGGGCCCTACCCCGGGGGTAGTGACCGCTCCAGCGGGACCTGGACTTCCACAAGACCCGTGGACACCCATCTCGATCCTATCCGGCCCTCGCGGCCGCCTCGAATGCCTCGGGGCTGACGTAGCCGAGTGAGCCGTGGATCCTCGTTCGCTGGTACCAGACCTCGATCCACTCGAAGACCGCCAGCCTCGCTTCCTCGTGCGTCCTGAAGCGGCGGCCGTGCACCAGCTCCTTCTTCAGCGTCGCCCAGAGGCTCTCCATCATCGCGTTGTCGTAGCAGTTGCCGGACCGGCTCATGCTCTGCTCCATGCCGTGCTCCTTGAGGAGATCGCGGCACTCCCGGCAGGCGTACTGCACGCCCCGGTCGGAGTGGTGCACCAGCCCGCGCGGCGGGTTCCTGCGAGCGACCGCCATGCGCAGCGCATCCAAGGCCACCGTCGCGTGCAGCGAGTCTGACATGCTCCAGCCGACGATGCTGCGGCTCCAGGCGTCCATCACGCCAGCGAGGTACAGGAAGCCCTCGTCCGTCGGGACGTAGGTGATGTCGCACAGCCACTTCCGGTTCGGGCCGTCGGCAGCGAAGTCGCGACCGAGCAGGTCCGGCGAGGCACCGTGGCCATGGCCGCTCTGCGTCGTCGTCGGGCGCCACTTCCTCGCGGATTTCGCCCGTATTCCATGCTCCTGCATGATCCGCGACACGGTGTTGCGGTGCGCGGACACGCCCAGGCGGGGAAGCTCGTGCGCGATCTTCGGCGCGCCGTAGATTCGGCGCGATTCCGCGTGGATGCGCACCACCGCATCCTCGACCGCAAGCCTCCGCACCTTGCGCGCCGCGACCGGCGCCTTCAGGAAGCGGTAGTAGCCGCTGGGACTCACCTCGAGCAGCCGGCACGCCATGCGCACCGTGCACACATGGGCCAGCTCGTCGCGGATGAAGGCGTACTTCACGGCTGCTCCCGCGCGAAGTACGCCGCCGCTTTTTTTAGGATGTCCCTCTCGAGCATCAGCTTGCGGACCTCGGCCTCGAGCTCGCGCACCCGCGCCTCGGCGTCGGCCTTCGTCCTCGGCTGCACCTTCTGCACGGGCTTGCGCTTCGACCGCCGCACAGCACGCACCCAGCCGTGCAGCGTGTGGTACGGCATCCCCAGGTCGTCGGCCGCCTTGCGGATGCTCAGGCCCTCCGACAGCACCAGGCCGACGGCGGACTCACGGAATTCACGCGTATACGCTCGCATCGTGGACATGAAACACGCTCCTTCTGGCAGGGGCAATCCTGCCGGTCAGGGGTGTCCACGAATCGGGTGGAGGTCCAGTAGACTCCTCTCGTGTAAGGCGACCGGGTCCCACTACTTTATGGCTTGGCGGCA
>JBMTYE010000312.1:0-2197 GCA_049454255.1 Flavobacteriales bacterium | reverse complement strand
GCAAAGGGGAGATCGTCGACATCGGCAAAATCACCCTCTGCCTCAACGAGGCCGTGGCCGAGGCGGAGGAGAAAGCCGACCGCGAAATCACAGAGGTTGTCGCCGCGGTCACGGGATCGCACCTTGAAGGGTTGAACAACCGCGGAGGAATCCAGATCCCCGAGGATCGCGACGAAATCGAGGACGAAGACGTTCAAGAGGTCGAGCAAAGCGCGCTCGATGTGACCATTCCGAGCGGGAACGTCTTCCTGCACACCATCGTGCAGCGCTACTACGTGGACGGTCAGGAGGGCGTGGCCAGTCCCTTGGGCATGATCGGCCGCAAACTCGAGGCGGAGTTCCACATCGTGCACGGAACGAAAACGCGCATCCAAAACAACCTTCGCTGCATCCGCGAGGCCAACCTCAAAGTGAACAATGTGGTCATGAGCGCGGTGGCCTCATCGCAGGCCGTCATCGAGCAGAACGAACGCGACCTCGGCGCGCTGGTCATCGATATCGGCGGTGGCACGACCGACTACATCCTTTTCCGCGATGGCGCGGTGCGGCAAACCGGCGTGCTCGCCGTCGGCGGCGATCATATCACCAACGACATTTCCATCGGTCTGCGGGTCCCCACCAAATGGGCCGAAAAAATCAAAGTCGAACAGGCCGACGTGGGCCCGGGCGCCGTTAATGCCCGCGGCACGGTGGAAATCGAAGATCCGACCTACGCGGGGGGTACGATCGAGCGCCGCATCCTCAATATCGTGGCCGAGGCCCGCCTTCGCGAGTTGTTCACCCTCCTCAAACGCCGGCTCAACTTCGAACGCCATGCCCAATTCATCGGCGGCGGCATCCTCATCACCGGCGGCACCGCGGAACTCAAGGGCATCGCCGCGCTTGCCTCGGAGGTTTTCGGCGTTCCCGCCCGCGTTGCCGTGCCGCGTCCTGTCATGGGTCCCAGTATTCTTTTCGAGAGCCCGCGCTTCAGCACGGCCGTTGGCTTGGTTCTCTACGCGCAGGCGGCCCAAGAGGCGCTCGAGGACATTTCCATCTTTGACCGGTTGCGCAGTAAAATCGGTCGTATCATCCCGGGTCTATGATCAACCTCGGTCCCAATGCCCAAGCGGCTACGCCTTCCGTGCCTGTCACCTCGGTGAAGATTTTCGGCGTGGGCGGTGCCGGTCTCGCCCTGCTCGAGCGCCTCTCCGAATCGCGCCTCGGACGCGCCGAGCTTGTGGCGGTGAGCACCGACGCACAGGCCCTCATTAATTCGTGCGCCTCGCGCAAGGTCCAACTCGGGCGCGAGAGCACGAAAGGCCTCGGTGCCGGGGGTGACCCTCTGCTCGGTGAAAGCGCGGCGAAGGAAAGCTCCGCGGAAATCCGCGCCGAGTGCGCCGGTGCGCAGGTCGTCGTGGTTTGCGCGGGGCTGGGGGGCGGCACCGGATCCGGCGCGGCACCCTTGATTGCCCACGAAGCCCACCGGAAGGGCGCGATGGTCATTGCCGTGGTCACCATGCCGCTCGGGGGCGAGGGAGGCAAACGCCGCGAACAAGGCGAGATCGCGCTGGCGCGCCTTTCCCGATCCTGCACCGCGATTCTTTGCTTTGAAAACGACCGCATGAACGAGCTCGGTCCGGAGGGTGCGACCATTTCCGACGCGTTCAACGCGGCTTCCCGCACGCTGGCCGCGGCCGTTGTCTCCGTGGTGCGCATGCTCAGCCTGCCGGCCATCCTGCGACTCGGGGTCGACGAGCTCGCCCATGTCTTCGAGGGATCGGGTGCACGTTGCGAGTTCGGCTGCGGCTTCGCCACCGGACCCGACCGGGTTCGCGTCGCGGTCGAAGAGGCGCTGCGCAGCCCGTTTCTCGAGAGCGGCAAACTCCTCGGTGAGGCGGAAAATGTGCTCGTGCACATCACCGGGGACAGCTCGGTTAAACTCACCGAGGTCCACTCCGCTCTGCGTCAGATCTCCAGCCAGGTGGAGGACAGCGCGCAAGTCATGTTGGGCGTGGGCCTCGACCCCGAGGAGGAAGATGTTTTCGGCGTGGTCATCATGGCCTGCGCCGCATCGGCGGGCGCGCGCGGCATGGACAGCGAGGACAAGCGAGCCTGGTACCAATTTCTGGAAAACATGAAGAGTTTTGCAGTCAGGAATATGATGACTTTTGAGATCAAGAATCTCAACAAGTTAAAGTACACCATGAAGGGCATG
>JBMTYE010000311.1:0-2211 GCA_049454255.1 Flavobacteriales bacterium | reverse complement strand
CGTCGACGCCCCCGACGGCACCACGGCCTCCGTCAAACCGGGTCCACGTCCACAGTAAGGCGCAGCCGCTTCCACTGCGGATCGGCCTGGAACTCCCGGAGATCGTCGAGCAGGACCGATTTGTAGCGGGCCGGGGGAATGGACCGCTCGAATTTGAGCAGCAGTACGCGGATGTGGAGGTCGTCGATGCGGCCGATGGCCGGAACTTCGGGTCCGGTGCACCGGGCAGCAAACCGCTCGCGGAGCCGGGTCGCTAAGACGGCCGCGCCGCGCTCGAGACGAGCCAGGTCGCTGTGCTTGAGCGTGATGCGGATGAGGCGGTGGAAGGGCGGATAGCCGTAGGCGCTGCGTTCGCTGAGTTCGTGCTCGACCAGTCCGGCGTAATCGCCGGCCACAACCCGGCTGAGCACCCAGTGGTCCGGGGTCGAAGTTTGGATAATCACCTTGCCGACTTCGCCATCTCCAGCCACGCTGCCATCTCCAGCCACGCTGCCATCTCCAGCCGCGCTGGCAGCGCGGCCGGAGCGGCCGGCACGGCCGGCGACCTGCGTCAGCATTTGGTACGCCCGCTCGAACGACCTGAAATCCGGGAAGGTCAGCATGCGGTCTGCATTCAGCACGCCGACGACGCCGACGTGAGCGAAGTCTAATCCCTTGGTAACCATCTGAGTTCCGACGAGAATATCGAACTCCCGGCGGGAAAAGGCCTCGACGATGCGGCTGTGGGCGTGGCGGCTGCGCGTCGTGTCGGCGTCCATCCGGGCCACCCGGGCTTCCGGGAAGAACTCGGCGAGCTCTTCCTCGACGCGCTCCGTGCCGAGACCGCGCGGACCCAAATCAGGTCGGCCACACGCCGGACAGTGGATGTCGGCCACCGTCCGGTAGCCACAATGGTGGCAATGCAGCTCCCCGAGCGCCTTGTGGTGGGTCATGGGCACGTCGCACCGCTCGCACAGGGGCGCATGGCCGCAGGTTCCACACTGCCACACGGGGGCGTATCCGCGGCGGTTTTGGAAGAGAATCACCTGACGACCAGCGGCGAGCGCAGCGTCCATCGCCTCGCGCAGCTGGGGCGTAAAATGGCCCTTCATCGCCCGGCGGCGGCGTTCACGCGCCGTGTCCGCGACCAGGATTTCCGGCAATTCCGCGCCCCCAAACCGTTCGGTCAAGAGGACCCGGTCGAACGTGCCTTCTTGCGCGTGCCAAACCGTCTCCACCGACGGCGTCGCCGATCCCAGCACCATCCCCGCCCCGGTGTGGCGGGCCAGCACCAGCGCCGCGTCGCGCGCTTGGTACCGCGGAGCCGGGTCGTTCTGCTTGTAGCTGGCGTCGTGCTCCTCGTCCACGATGACGAGTCCGAGCCGGTCAAACGGCAGAAACAGAGCCGACCTGGGCCCCACCACCAGCCGGCCCCGCGCCTGCGATTCCACCCGCAGCACATCCCACCACGTTTCCGTGCGTTCCCGTGGCGTAAACCGGCTGTGGTACACCGCCAGGTAGTCCGCAAAGTGGGCCTGCAGCCGTCCGATGAGTTGGGTCGTCAACGCAATTTCTGGCACCAAAAAAAGCACCTGCTTGCCCGCCTCGAGCGCGTCCGCGATCAGGTGGATGTAGACCTCGGTCTTCCCGGACCCGGTCACGCCGTGCAGGAGGACAGGACGTGGAGGAGCTTGGGCGCAGCCGCGGTAGGCCTCGGTTTGGGCGGGGCTGAGCACGGGCAGCGGCAATCTGGAGGTGGGAGTCTCCGGGGCCTTCGGTCCGTCACCCGCAGCCCACTCCGCCCGCTCGAGCAGGCCCCGCTCGACCAAACGCTCGACCACAGCCCCCCCGGACACTTCGGCCCGCTTCAGCACCTCCTGCTCGCGGCTCCACTCCCCCACCCCAGCGGCGAGTGCAGCCATCAGCACCCGTGCCTGCACCGGCGCCCGCCGCTCTAGGCCGTCCCACTCGCGGCCCAGCCCGGCCTCGTCCGCGGCCCACTTCGGCGCCACCCGCACCCACCGCTCGCGGCGGGCCACGAAGCGCTCCCGCAGCTCGTCCTCGGCCACCACCCACCCCGCCGCCACGAGCCGGTTCACGGTGCGCATCGGATTGCGCGTGTTCAACACCGCCCCGACGTCGTCCACCGTCAAGGGACCGCGAACTTCCAGCGCGTCGAGCAGATCGCGTGCCGCCGTGTCCCCGGGCGGCGCACCGGCGGGCGGCTCCGGA
>JBMTYE010000310.1:0-2213 GCA_049454255.1 Flavobacteriales bacterium | reverse complement strand
TGCTGGTGAAGGAAAAAACGAACTACACCTTTGAATCTTCGCCGGTTATCGTCGACGACATGGTGTTTCTGCCTGCGCGAGGCCGGTCAATCTTGAAGTACCGGATTCGGGCCTGAGCAAATTCGTCCGGTGAGCCCTCTCACACGTTAGAGCGCCACAACCCGGACGGTGCGTCCGCCGGCCGTGGTGCGGAGGAGATAGGTGCCGGGCGCCAGACCAGCGGCGTTCAGTTCGGGACCGAAGCCGGTGCGGACCTCGCGGCCTTCTGTGTTCAGCAGCGTCCAGTGGGCATCCTCGGGGGAAAGGCCGACGAGCGCGGCGCGTCCGAGCACGGGGTTAGGGAAGACCGTCAGCGGTCGGGTGGTTCCGGCGGGTGACCCCGTCGAGCCGATGTCCGTGAGGTCCACGCGCCAGCCCGTTCCGATTCCCTCAGGATCGCCCCCCGTGAAGTACCCGAAGTTCGCATGGCGCGCGAAGGCGGGCCGCCACCGGCCGCTGAACTCGGGTTCACCGGTGATCAGTTCCGATGAGATGACCTCGGAACCGGAACCTACCTGCAAGAGCAAGCGCTCGGATTGCGCGTAGGTAGTGGCCACGCCGTCGCCGCTTGCATCCACCCCGCCGCAGAGGACCAGGTCGGATAACCACGCGTTCGTCCGCAGGGCGGCTGCATGGTAGCTGTGTCGGGCGGCGAGGTCGAACGGCACCCACGCGGCGAACGCCAAATCGTACACGGCCCCGACGGACGTGCCCGCGAAGGCATTCGCCACCGGGTCGTAGACCCTGCCGCCGGTGACGACCGGGATGTTCCACAGGTGCGCGCCGGCGAGGTTGTCGACCGCGGTGGGCAGCGGCGCGTCCGGCGTCCAGACGTCTTCGATGGGGTCGTAGCGCTCGCTTTCCGCGAGTTGGAAGCCGGCGGCTGGGTTGAATCCCCCCGCCGCGATGAGCCCTTGCCACGCGTTGCCCGTGATGGGCAGCAGCACGAACGAAGACCGGCCGGTCGCCAGGGGCGCGGCGGGCGTGACCGCGTAGGACACCGGGTCGAACCGCTCGCAGCTCGCCAAATCCACAACGCCATCGTACCCCCCGCAGACCAGCACCGACCCGTCGGGCAGCACCGCGCTGGCGTGGCCCGTCCGGCCGGTCGACAGCTCCGCCACCGCCGTCCACGAGTCCGCCGCCGGGTCGTACGCCAGGATCTCCGTCGGATACCCGGTGCCGCCGTCGTCGCCGCCGAACAGGAACACCCGCCCGGCCGCTGCGTGGGCGGTGGCTCCCCAGCGCGGAGACGGCAGCGCCGCCGCTCCGACCCATACCCCCTCGGCGGCCAGGAACCGCTCGCAACTCGCCGTGACCGCCGTGCCGTCAAATCCGCCGACGGCCAGCACGCCGTCGGGCACTTTGGCGAGCACGTGGCCGCTCCGAAATTCGAGCATGGGCGCGATGGGCTCTTGGCCGGAGACAGGAGCGATGGTGCACAACAGGCACAGCGTCAGCAGAATGCGGGTCATGGTGAAGGGGTGAGGGCGGTGTAGGCGTGGATTTGGGCGGCGACCTGGTCGGGCCAGTGGTAGCGGGAGCGGGCTGCAGGTGTCGCCGCCTGCGCGCAGGCGGACCAAACCTCCTCCGTCAGCAGCCGCTCCATCGCCGCCGCCGCTGCCCCCACATCGCCGCGGGCGACCACGAAACCCGCGCCGGTCCCCGCAAGGATTTCGGCCGGTCCCGGCGCATCGCTCACCACGGCCGGCAGCCCCGCCGCAAGCGCCTCGACGATTGCCACGCCGAACGACTCCTCCCGCGACAGGGCGCAGAAGGCATCCATCCGGTCGAGCTCGGCGGCCACCCCGGCATGCGGCACCGGACCGACGAAGGTGACCCGGTCCGCAATTCCCAGCGCGGCTGCCCGTGCTTCGAGGTCAGCCCGCAGCGGTCCGCCTCCGACGAGCCGCAGGTGCTGGCGGGAAAGGCCGTGGTGGTGACGGGAACGCTCGAGGAATTCACCCGTGACGAGGCCGAGACGGCCATCAAGCGTCGTGGGGGGAGCAGTCCCGGCAGCGTGTCGAAGAGGACCTTCGCCGTGGTGGTGGGCGCCGAGCCAGGCGCCTCGAAGCTGACCAAGGCCGAGGCGCTGGGCGTGCCCGTGCTCGACGAGCGAGGTTTTCGTCAGTTGTTGCAGACCGGCGAGTTGCCGTCAGTCGACGCGGAAGGTC
>JBMTYE010000309.1:0-2226 GCA_049454255.1 Flavobacteriales bacterium | reverse complement strand
GCGCCGCAAGCGCGGCGACTAGGTGCGCTTTCTGTACGACGCCCGCATGCCGAATGAAATGCTGGCCTTCATCAAGCGCAAGCTGAAGCTCGTCGACACCGGCAACGTCATCGCCGGGAGCCGCTACCACAACCGCAAGGATTTGATGGGGTTCCCGGATTTCGGGCGGTCGGAACTGGTGTTTCCGGCGCGTCCGGCATTGCCGCATCCGCGTTTGGCCCGCGCCACGAACCTCTTCGATGAGGTCAGCAAAGGCGATATTCTGCTGCATTTTCCCTACCAGGAGTATGGCTACATCGTGGACCTCCTGCGCGAATCCGCGATGGATCCGCGGGTGCTGTCCATCCGGATTAACCTCTACCGGGTCGCCCGCCACTCCCAAATCACGAACGCCCTCATCAACGCCGCCCGCAACGGCAAGCAGGTCCAGGTCGTCGTGGAAATCGCGGCGCGCTTCGACGAGCGCAACAACATGCAGGTCGCTCAGGACCTGCAGGAGGCCGGCGTCCAGGTGCTCTTCGGGGTTCCCGGGCTCAAGGTCCACGCAAAGCTCTTCCACATCGCCCGCCGCCGTGGCAAGGGGACGGAATCCATCGCCCACGTGGGGACGGGCAACTTCCACGAACGCAATGCCCGCATCTACGCGGACTTCTCGCTGCTGACGGCCGACACGACGACCACGTCGGAGGTCGAGCGCCTGTTCCACTTCTTCGAGCACAACTACGAGCGGACGGTTTTCCGCACGCTCGTCGTGAGCCCGTATTCCACGCGCCGCCGGTTCGAGGCGCTCATCGACCGCGAAATCGAGGCGGCCGAGGCCGGGCGGGAGGCGTGGATGGTGCTGAAGGTGAACAACATCATCGATGCGGAGATGATTGCCAAACTCTACGAGGCCAGCCGCGCCGGTGTCCGCATCCACCTCCTCGTCCGCGGCATCTGCTCCCTGATTCCCGGCGTGCCGGGTATGAGCGACGGCATCTCCGTGACGAGCATCGTGGGCCGCTACCTCGAGCATTCCCGGGTCCTCGTGTTCGCGAACGGCGGCGATCCGGAGTACTTCCTCTCGAGTGCCGACTGGATGACGCGGAACCTGGACCGCCGCGTCGAGGTCAGCATCCCCGTGCGCGACGCCGCGCTGAAGGCCGAGCTGCGCGCCTTCATCGACCTCCAGCTCCATGACGCCAGCAAGGCCCGGGTGGTGGACGCCTCCGGTGGGAATGCCTTCGTCGCTCCGGCGCCCGGCGCAGAGCCGCTGGACTCGCAGGACGAGGTGTACCGGAGGCTGGCGCAGTATGGCAGTTTGGCGGCGGCGGCGGAAGCCGAGCCGCTCGCACCCTCCCTGTCTGTACTTTCGCGCGCATGAAATTTGCGGCCATCGACATCGGCTCAAACGCCGTGCGCCTGCTCGTCGAGGACCTCGAAATCCGGCCGACCGGGCTTTCGGCGATGAAGGTCTCGTTCATCCGCGTGCCGTTGCGCCTCGGGGACGACGTGTTCGAGCACGGCTCGATCACCCCGGCGCGGATGGACGCGCTGGTGAAGACGATGAAGGCGTTTTGGTACCTGATGGACGTGCACGGGGTGGAGACCTTCCGGGCGTGCGCCACGAGTGCGATGCGCGAGGCGAAGAACGGACGCGCGGTGGTCGAAGCGGTCGCCGCGTCGGCAAACATCGCCATCGAAATCATCGACGGCGAGCAGGAAGCTGAGCTGATTTTCAACGGATTCCGCACGGTCTCGAACGGAAGCCTCTCCCAAGACTTTCTCTACATCGACGTCGGGGGCGGCAGCACGGAACTCACGCTCATCCGCGGAGGCGCGCGGCTGCGGTCGCGCTCGTTCCGCATCGGCACGGTGCGCGCCCTGAAAGGCGGCATCGCCGATGGCGAGTGGGATGCGGTGGCGGCCTTCCTCGACCACGTGCGCACGCCGGGCGAAGACATGCTCGCCATCGGCACCGGCGGCAACATCAACCGCCTCCACCGCATGACCGGTGCGAGCCGCTTCGAGCCCATCACCGCCGACGCCATCCGCGAACTCCACGCCCAACTCGCCGCCCTGACCTTCGAGCAGCGCGTCATCCAGCTCGGCATGAAGACGGACCGCGCGGACGTCATCGTGCCGGCCGCCGAGATCTACACGCGCATTCTCGACCTTGCCGGTTGCACCCGCATCCTCGTCCCGAAGGTGGGCGGACCGGAGGACGTCCACCTGGTCGCCACCCTG
>JBMTYE010000308.1:0-2244 GCA_049454255.1 Flavobacteriales bacterium | reverse complement strand
ACGCGATTTACCGGTGCAACGTGGTATTGGGGAGCTTTGATTTGGTCAGTAACCTTTCGGAAGAAGACCGCACGCGGATGGAGGCTGAAGCCCGCTTCGTGCGCGCTGTGAGCCACTTCGGGGCCGTGCGCCTCTATGCCCAACCGTTCGGAGCGACGGCAGACAACAGCCACCTCGGGGTACCGTTGCGTCTCACTGCAGAGTCGAATCCGTTGCCCCGCGCCACGGTAGGCGAAGTGTACGCAGCGATCGTGGAAGACCTTGAGTTCGCCGCTGCAAATCTTCCTGAAACGAATGGGGTGTATGCCACCCGGGATGCGGCGGAAGGCTACCTCGCCCACGTGCGGTTCCTCATGGGGGACTACGCCGTGGCCGCGGAACATGCCACGAATGTCATTGCCTCAGGACGGTACACGCTTGACGGCGATCTCGACCGGTACGATACGGATGTAGTCAACCCGGAAACCGTCTTCGGCATCGTGAGCATGCCTTTCGATTTCCGGAGCAACTGGTTCCGGGACAACCTGCGTTCCGACGGAAATCCGAACCCTCAACTTGCATTCAGCGAAGACTTTGCCTTCTTCATGAGTCTGGCCGGAGGGGGCGACGGTCGCAGTGCATGGGTGAGCGCCGGCGCTCGCCCGTTGTGCAACCGCTTCAATGGCAAAGAGTACTTCAATGTCCCCGTGGTCCATTTGACCGGATTGATGCTGCTCCGCGCAGAAGCACTTGCGGAGTCGGGAGGCGATTTAGGGACCGCCATTTCGGACATCAACGCCATCCGCGACCGAGCGTTCGGCGCAGGCAACAATTCCTTGGATGCGGGTTCCGATGCACAAGCTGTCATCGCAGCGGCGCGCGACGAATACCGCAAGGAAACTGCCGGCGAGGGCGCGTGGACGGATCAACTTCTGCGTCGCGGGGCTGCCGGCGAGGACATCACCATCCGCGGGGCAACCTGGAGCTGCCCGGGTATGTCGCTGCAATTCCCGAACAACGAAACCACATCAGCCGGCTTCGTACTCAACGAAGAAGGCGGTTGCCTGTAACTTCACTTCCGATGGAACATCCACATTCTCTCGTTCGGACCGGAGCCTGGGCTCTGGTCCTTGTAGCAGCCCTGTTCACCGGGTGCAAACCCGAGCCGGAAGGCGAACTCGGCGAGACCTACGACAAGGTGAAGGGCCTCACGGGCACGTGGCAGCTCACCGCGTTCACCCAGCAAGATCTGAACAGCCCCGTCAAAGAAGTCCGCGACCTCAGCAGCTTCTACATCGACGGATCGGTCACGCCGCTGCAACTCACGTTCAACGCGGACCGGACCTACGCCATCGCGCTCGAACGCGGCCGCAACTACTTCGGCGAGGGCGGCACCTGGGGATTTGACGACGACGATTTCCCGAGCTACATCCACCTGTTCAGCGGCGATGACACCCTCGTGTACGACATGGGGGCCATGGTGCGCGAGTTTGACCAGGACATGAGCATCGAATACCGCCGAGAATGCAATGGCACTCCGACGGTCGTATACACCTTCTCCTTCACCCGGATCAACTGATGGCCATGCGGTTTACCTCCTTTGTGGCGGCCTGTGGGGCCGTTTGTGCAGCGGCCCTTCCGGCCGCAGCCCAAAAAGCCTACGTCCTCCCCTCGCCGACGGATGCAAACGCGGAGATGACGTTGTTCATCAACCTCAACAACTGCGAAGACGGCATCCAAAACAACGGTTTGAAGGCCATTCTCGAAGCCTTCCCGGACACCGCCGTCTACCTGTGGACGTGGCAGCCTGCGGGCCCGGCAGCCGGGAACGGCAACTGGGACGACTCCGCCGACCACCAGCAACTGACGAAGGTGGGTCCAGGACTGTACTCGATGACCTTCGTCCCTACGGCGTACTACGGCGTCGATGGTCCGGCCTTGTTCTCGCGGGGCATTTCGTGTTTGGCGAAGCTGAAGAATGGCAACGGCGTAGATGGATTTCCCTTCGAAGCAAAAACGGAGGACATCCACGTCGACATCATCCCGAAGCTCTGCGAAGCCCGCATCTGCGTCTTCCCAGAGCTGCGCAACTCCGATGACTTCGTGAGCATTACGTACGATAACGCGAAGGAAACGCGCGAAGGCCTCCAAAACATGGGGCCGGACGAGTGCTATTTCTACATGATCGGCAAAGTGGACGCGTTCACGAGCTACGAAATTGCAGCGGTGGCCGATGTGCTTTCCCATCCCGAGCTTCAGGTGCCG
>JBMTYE010000307.1:0-2263 GCA_049454255.1 Flavobacteriales bacterium | reverse complement strand
CGGTCCTGCAGACGCAGCGCCGTGGCATAGGGGTCATAGGACCGACCTGCATCTTCGCTCGTGCGGTAGCCCCGAACAAACCACTTGCCCGGCTGCCGCAGCTCCACTTTGTGCTGGTAGAACTCGATGTCGCGCAGGCTGAAGCGGTTATCGCCCTGGTACACCGTCGTCCCGAAGCCCGAACTGAAGCCGTACACCAGTTCCGGCGATTCGTACGTGCGGTCCGGCTGAAGGCGCCAGTGCAGCGCCGTGCTGACTTTCAGGTTTTTCGTGTCGTAATCGACCAAATCCACCTCCCGGTAGCCCGTCCGGTGGAGGGTGCCTAGTCCGCGGGCGTTGTCCGAGAAGTCCCCGGAATAGTCCATGACGCGCTGGTACTCGTCGCCGTAAATGTTCACCGCATCGTACCCGCCCGGGTTCGTGGCGTTGGAGAAAGAACCGTCCACAGCGGCATAATTCGTTGCATCCCAGTCATCTGCTTCGAACCGGAGGAAGTTCACCTTGAAGCCCAGCGCCGGCTTGCCGGTGGCGTTCGTGAAGTAGTCCGCGTAGCGCATGGAGACCTCGCGCAGGTTGCGCTCGCCAAACCGACCCGACACGGCCACCCCTGGGAATTGGAAGGGCGACTTCGTCTCCATGGCGATCACCCCGTTGAAGGCACCTGGCCCGTAGTACGCCGAGCTCGCTCCGGCCACGATGTCGACGGACTTGACGTCCAGTTCTGGCGCGCCGAGGAAATTCCCGAGCGAGAAGTTCAGTCCGGGGCTCTGGTTGTCCACCCCGTCGATGAGCTGCAACGAGCGGACCGGCGAAGTGGAGTTGAAGCCACGGGTGTTGATGATCTTGAACCCGAGGCTCGCGGAGGTCACGTCGACGCCCTTCAGCGCCCCGAGGCCCTCGTAGAAGCTCCCGGTCGGCGCCTCTTTGATGGCGATGATGTCCATGGACTCTACTGTCAGCGGGGCTTGCTTTTGCTTTTCGCTGATGCGGTCGCCCACGACTTCGGCGGCGTCGATGAGGATTTGGTCAGCGGCGAGGCGGACTTCGAGCTTCTGCGAGGCGGAGGTCACCGCGAGCTCGACGGGGGTGTAGCCCACGAACGACACCGAAAGCGTGACGGGCAGGCTCGCTACTTCGAGGCGGAAGAGGCCGTCGAAGTCGGTCGTGACGCCCCGCGTGGTGCCTTTGACGATGACGTTTGCCGAGAAGACGGGTTCTCCGGAGCTGCCGTCGAGAACGCGGCCGCGGAGTACGGTTTGGCCGGAAGCCGCCAGGCTGCCGAGCACAAGAACGACCAAACACAGGATGCGCATGTGGCCCGAAAGATGCGCAAAATCACTCTGCTTCCGTCACTCCGTAACGATGGAAATCCTAAGCCTTCCGGTCCACTCCACGACATCGCCCGACCGCAGCTTACGCCGCCGCCGCAACTCGGTCTCGCCGTTCACTCGGATGAGCCCGGCATCCACAAGCGCCTTCGCATCTCCACCTGTAGCGGCATTGCCGGTGGCTTTCAGCACCTGCAGCAAATCGATGACCTCCGTCCGGAGCACAAAGGTCTCTTCGGTCATGGCCGCGATGCGCTGCCCGCCGGGATGTGCGGCCGCGACACGCCGAGGTCCGGGAACCGCGCCGGGTCGGCCTCGCGCACGAGGGCGTAGGCAGCTTCGACGATATCGTCGTGGGATGGCTTCGAGAAGTAGTCCCCGTCCGAGCCGTAGGGCGGCAGGTGGGGCCGTGCGGTCAGGGTGACCGGCGGACCGTCGAGGTGGCGCCAGGCGCCGCCGCCATTCAAAATGGCGTCGAGAAGGTAAGCGGAGGCGCCGCCCGGCACGTCTTCGTCCACGATGAGCAGACGATTTGTGCGGGCGAGTGAGCGGGCGCACGCGCCGTCGAGGTCGAAGGGGAGCAGGGTGCGGCAGTCGATGAGCTCCGCTTCGATGCCCAGCACGGTGGAGAGCGTGGCGCACGCGCGCTCGGCGATGTTGCACGTCGAGCCGTAGCTGACGATGGTCAGGTCGCGGCCTGGGCGCACGGTGTCTACGACGCCCAGCGGGATGCGGAAGTCGCCCGGGTTCGCTGGCATGCGCTCCTTCAGGCGGTAGCCGTTCAGGCATTCGACGACCAGCGCCGGTTCGCCTGCCTCGAGGAGGGTGTTGTACATCCCAGCGGCTTCGGTGAAGTTGCGCGGGACGCACACATACATGCCGCGCACGCTGTGCACGATGGCGCCCATGGGCGAGCCGCTGTGCCAAATGCCTTC
>JBMTYE010000306.1:0-2266 GCA_049454255.1 Flavobacteriales bacterium | reverse complement strand
TGGGCGGCAATGGCCGCGCCCAGTCCCGACCGAAGCGCCGCCACCACCTCGGGGTACCGCGTACCGGTCCGCTCGTCGCAGTACACCTTGCAGACCTCGGTGGCGAGCACGCAACACCCCGGAACAGCGGCCGTGAGGTGCGCCAGGAAATGCCCGCGCCCCGCAAACACATCGTTCACGGCGGTCGTCGCCTCGAGCGGTTCGGGCAGCGCGATGCGGCCGAGGTGGGCGCGGAAGCTGTCGACCTCCGGGTCCCACCCGCGGTCGATGCGCTCGGTGCCGAGGTTGAACGTGGGCACCGGGCGGCCCCAGCGGTGGCCGTTGTAGCTGTGGATGTCGTAGACGATGGCAGCGCCGAAGCGGCGGACGGCTTCCGCGGCGAGGGTTTCCGCGACGCGGAGGAACCGAGCGTGTCGCTCGAGCATGCGCTTGCGCTCAGCCCGCGTGGGCGGCCGGAGCCAAACCTTCTTCCCCCACGCCTCGTCGTACACCGCAGCCTCTGGAGCCCGGTTGAGGTCGTAGGCGTAACGCGAGTCGAGGCCCACGAGTACGATGGGCAGGTCGGCGATGAAGGTGTCGGTATCCGGGTCCTCCTCTTGCCACCGTTCGAAGGCGTTGAGCGCAGACCGGATCTCAAGTTCGTGGGGCATGCGGCTGCCCGCGTGGATGGCGGTGGCGATGTGGGGGACCCACGACCGGAGCCGGATGGCGCAGCCCGTGTCGGAGGCGACCGCCTCGAGGGGGCCGCCGGCGCGGAGCCGCGCGCAGATTTCGTCGGTGGTGAGCTGGAGCATCAGGCCTCGGTCACCGACTTGCGCAATGCCTCGCGGCGGGACTGGGCGGAGGAGCGCAGGTTGACCATGCGTTCTGCCCAGTCGATGACGCGCGTTTGGAGGCGGACCCGGTTCAGGCGGTTGATGTTGACGATGCCACCGGGGCTCAACACGTTGACTTCGATGAGCTTGCCGCCGATGAGGTCGATGCCCACGAAGTAGAGACCGTCCTGCACGAGTTTGGGCCCGATGGAACGGCACACCCGGAGTTCGTCGCGGGTGAGCACATGCTTGTGCACGGAGCCGCCTGCATGGACGTTGCTGCGGGCATCCCCCTCGGCCGGCACCCGGCGCATCGCCCCGATGGGCTCTCCGTGGAGCATCAGCACGCGGACATCCCCGAGTTCGGCGCCCTCCACGTAGTCCTGTAGGATCACGTAATTCGACTCGCCGCCTTTGCCGCTGATGTAGAAATCGAGCAAGGAGTTGACATTCTGCATCGCTCCGCGCTCGAGCACGATGACACCGCTGCCGCCGAAGCCGTTCAGCGGCTTGAGGATCATCTTCGGCGCGCCCGACTCGCGGATGACCTTCAGCAGGTAGTCCTTGTTTTTGCTGACGAACGTGCGCGGAATGATGGTGTGGCCGGGGTCGTCCATCGCCGCCGTGTAGAGCTTGTTGTTCGCTTCGCGCAAGCCTTGGACACTGTTGACGATGAAAACCTCGTCCTTGACGGAGTCGAGGAAGTTCAGCGCGAGGTTGTCGAGCGGCGGATTTGCCCGCATGAAGAGGACATCGAACCCGGCGAGAGGCAGCATCTGCTCGCGGAACCGAGCCTGGCGGTAGAACAGCTCGATGTTGCGCGAGGCCTTGTCCGGCGCTTCGAACAGCCGGCAAAAGGCCATCGTTGTGGAGTCACGGATGGTCAAATTCGCGCTCGTGGTCAGGGCCACGCGGTGTCCTCGAACGACGCATTCGTGGATGAGCCGCAGGGTGCTGTCGGAGGCGGGAGAGATGGACTCCCAAGGATACATGAGGAAGCAGACGTTCATGGCGCAGGGATTCGCGGCGCGCGAAAGTACCGGCTGAAGCGGTAGGTCCGGTGAAGGCAAGGTAAACTTGGCTTTATTTTGACGCATGCGCTTTTTCACAGCCGTTTTTCTGTTTGCCTGCGCCCTGCCGGGCGCGGCCCAAACCGCCGACACGACCTGGGTCCAGACCTTTACCTTCGAGGCCCAAAACAACCCCGCAACCGCCTACGACAGTCCAGGCCGGCGGTGGTTTGAGTTTCCGGATTCCGACAACGGCACGTCCTACCGCAAGGTGCTGATGTACCATCGGCTCAAGTGCTTCGAAGACGGCACGGCGGGCGGCCTCGGCTACCCCTGCGGCGAGTGGGACTACCTCACTTACACCTACCTGTTCGACCACACGGGCGTGCTCGACTCGAAGCTGCTGACCCAGCCGCGCTGGAAAATCGAGGACCTCGATTT
>JBMTYE010000305.1:0-2270 GCA_049454255.1 Flavobacteriales bacterium | reverse complement strand
GACGCCTTTTATAGGCCATCACCACGAGTACACGATGACGGAGCTCGAGGGCCTGGGTTCAGCTGGGGTGGCGCGTGCGGTGGAGGTGCACGGTGGGCTGGATACTGCATGGGAGCGGCAGAGGAGGTTGCGGCCGGAGGCGGACGATGTGCTTTTCCGGGCGGATGCCATTCTCACCGCTGTAGAGGCCCTACACGCGCACAGTCTTTCGTGGGAATCGCCGCACTATCCCGCACTCCTGGCGGAATTC
Source organism: Flavobacteriales bacterium (assembly GCA_049454255.1). Taxonomy (GTDB): domain Bacteria; phylum Bacteroidota; class Bacteroidia; order Flavobacteriales_D; family Sanyastnellaceae; genus CAMCYM01. The sequence goes on along the minus strand of JBMTYE010000305.1, from coordinate 2,020 downwards.
AGGACAGCTCCGCCTGTGCTGCACGTTAAGGGCGCACTCGACTTCGGAGCACGGCCATGTGTGGCGGTGGTGGGCACACGCAGGTGCACGACAGATGGTGCCGCAGCCGCCTTCCGGCTCGGACAGTTGCTCGCTCGGTCAGGGGCAGTGGTGGTGAGTGGTCTGGCCCGAGGAATCGATGTGGCCGCGATGAAAGGGGCCCTCGTCGAGGGCGGCCGTGTGGTGGCCGTGTTTGCCCACGGACTGGACCGCGTGCACCCCCCGTCGCATGCGGCGGTTGCCCACGCCATTCTTGACCAAGGTGGTGCGTGGTGGACGGAGTTTGCTCCCGGGGTGCCTCCGGAGCCGTGGCGGTTTGCGTGGAGAAACCGCATCGCAGTGGGGGCCAGCCGGGCGCTTGTGATGGTCCAAAGTCCGGGCCGGGGCGGGGCCATGATCTCCGTCCGGTGGGCGCTCGAAGAAGGGCGGGAGCTCTTCGTTTTCGCTCCAGGGGGTGCTTCGCGGACATGGGAAGGGAACCGTCGGCTACTCGCGGCGCTGCCACAGGCAGAGGTTGCCACTCCGGAAGACGTACTCCTGCGCCTTCAGGTTCAGCCCGATCAAGCGCCTGCACGACCAGACTCAGCACTTCCGGGCCGGTTGCAGCAAGCGTGGCAAATCGTGTTGATGCGCGACGGCGCAGATGCGGAAACGGTCGCTTCCACGCTTGCCATCAGCTCCACGGAGGCCCACACACGCCTCCTCCTGCTCGAACTGTGGGGCTATGTCCGGCGCACCCCGGGTGACTGGTATGTCGCCCGAATCAGTGGAATTGACCGGTGATGAGCCGCCAGATGTCGTTTCCTAAGGCGTATGCCATCAAGGACAACAAAAAGATCAGGCCGGCCATTTGGGCCCGCTCGAGGAACTTGTCCGAGGCGGGCCTGCCCATCACCATTTCATACAGCAAAAACGCCACATGTCCCCCGTCCAGTGCAGGAATAGGAAGCAAGTTCATGAACGCCAGAATCAGCGAAAAGAACGCCGTGTTTCGCCAAAACAACTCCCAATCCCACGAAGGGGCAAAAATGCTCCCGAAGGTGACCAGGCTTCCGACCTGTGTTGCCCCAGCAGAGGAAAACAGGAAGCGCAACGACAGCACGTATTCTTGCAAGGTGGACGCTGCAAGGCTGAACCCACTCACCAGGGCTTCACCGGCACCGAACGCTTTGTGCTCGAGGGTGAACTCAGGCAATTCGGAGAAATCGCGGTTCAGGAAGCCCAAGGCTCCTGTGGAATCGGTGGTCGCAGTGCGTGTGACAGGCATGCCGGCGGCATCGACGATGGACAGGGTGACGGCTGTATTCGGATGGGCCCGCAGGTAGGCGGAGATTTCGCCGAAGTAGACCAAAGGCATGCTGTCGATTCCGACAATGCGGTCTCCGGATGTGAGGCCAGCACGCGCGGCCCCAGACTCGGGCATGACCGTGTCTACTATGCAGGGCATGCGCAATCCGATAGGCATCCGGATGGCGCTGTCCACGAAGAATTGGCCGAGGTCTTCTGTGAACGTCAGTGGGATTTCCTGGCCTTCCCGGCGGACCACCACTTCATCCACCCGGTCGAAGAACAGGGTCCGGCGGATGGCTTCGAACGAATCCGGGGTTTCTCCGTTGATCCGTACGATGTGGTCTCCATCGCGGAATCCGAGTGCTTCCACACGGTCGTCGATTTCGATGCCATAGGGAATGCGGTCAGCAGGCATGTAGTCCCGGCCCCAAACGAACAACACCATGGCATAAATGGCAAAGCCCGTAATCAGGTTGACGATGATGCCGCCGAGCATGATGATCAGGCGCTGCCATGCGGGCTTAGACCGGAATTCCCACGGTTGAGCGGGTTGCTTGAGCTGCTCGGTGTCCATGGATTCGTCCACCATGCCCGCGATCTTCACGTAGCCGCCGAGGGGCAACCAGCCGATGCCCCACTCTGTTTCGCCGATTTGCTTCTTGAACAGGCTGAACCCCGGGTTCATAAACAG
>JBMTYE010000304.1:0-2281 GCA_049454255.1 Flavobacteriales bacterium | reverse complement strand
CGCTGCAGGAACCCCCCTCCGGGCGGAACGCGCTCCGGAACGGGCCTACCGGGGGGCGCAGCGACCACCTTCCACGGCTCGGGCTGGGCCGCCCACGCCTCCAAATCGACCCCAGCCGCGGCCACCTGCACCGCCCACGGCGGCGTGACCAGAGCCGTCATTCCGCGCACCCGGAGCCGCACCGCGGGCCCACCGGCGACGAGGCGCCCGCCCGAGTGCACCTCCGCCCACACGGGGTCCGCATACCAATCCTCGGGCGGCCCCTCCGGCCGAAACGCAGGTCCCATGGCAGGCAAGGTAGTACCTTCGCGGCCATGCAGCCGTCGCTTCTCCGTTCGTGGGTGACTCTTCCTGAGGACACCGGTTTCCCCCTTGAGAACTTGCCCTGGGGCGTTTTCAGCACGCCCGACCGCGATGCCCGGATCGGCGTGGCGCTCGGTGACCACATCATCGACGTGCGGATGCTGGCGGAGCACGGATTTCTCGGGGGCTGTGGCGTGGTTGCGGCGGATTTGGCCGCCCCGCGGCTCAACCGCATGCTGGAAGGAGGGAAGCAGGCCGCTCGCGCCTTGCGGGCAGAGCTTCAGCGCCTGTTTTCAGCAGGGTGTCCGGACCTGCGGGACCGACCGGATGCCCAGCATTTCCTGGTGCTCCAGACCGAAGCCACCATGCACCTTCCGGTTGACATCGGAGACTACACGGATTTTTACAGCAGCGAAGACCACGCCCGCAACGTCGGCATGATGTTCCGCGACCCGGAGCGCGCGTTGCTGCCGAATTGGAAGCATTTGCCGGTCGGCTACCACGGCCGTGCATCGAGCATCGTGGTCAGCGGAACCCCCGTGCGTCGGCCGTGGGGCCAAACCTCCGCCACCGACGACGGGCCGCCCACCTTCCAGCCCAGCCGCCTCCTGGATTTCGAGCTGGAGATGGCCTTTATCACGTTTGGCGGGCCTCCGCTCGGTGAACCCATCCCGATCGACCGGGCCGAGGACTACATCTTCGGATGTGCGCTGTTCAACGATTGGTCCGCCCGCGACATCCAAAAATGGGAATACGTCCCCCTCGGGCCCTTCCTCGCGAAGAACTTCGCCTCGAGCATGGCCCCGTGGATCGTGACGCTCGACGCCCTTGAGGCCTTCCGCATTCCTGGACCTGCGCAGTCTCCCGACGTCCTGCCGTACCTGGCCACCTCCGCACCGGCCCACTTCGACGTGGACCTCGACGTGGACCTGACGCCTGCAGGAGGGAAGCCCCACCGCATCAGCCGGTCGAACCTCAAGCACCTCTACTGGTCCATGCCCCAGCAGCTCGCCCACCACACGGTCGGAGGGTGCAATATCCGTCCCGGCGATTGCATGGCATCTGGCACGATCTCCGGCCCGGACCCCGGTAGCTACGGCTCCCTGCTCGAGCTCAGTTGGCGCGGCACGCGGCCGCTCGACCTCGGACATGGAACAACGCGCACCTTCCTTGCCGACGGGGACACCCTGGAAATCCACGGTTGCGCCACCCGCGGCCCGTTACGGGTCAGCTTCGGATCCGTTTCCGGAACCGTCCTGCCCGCCTGGACATGACCACGTCCTACGAGGTCTATATCGCGCAGGGATGCGGCCGCTGCCCACTCGGCGGCACGCCGGCCTGTAAGGTGCTTCGCTGGACGGCTGAAATCGAACTCCTCCGGTCCATCGTGCTGGGCGAAGGCCTCGTAGAAACCGTGAAGTGGGGCGTGCCTACATACACCTTCGAAGGCAAAAATGCCGTGATGATCAGCGCTTTGAAGGACGCGTGTGTGCTTGCCTTTCCCCAAGGATCGATGATTCCAGATTCCAGTGGATTGCTCGAATTTGCGGGTCCGAATTCGCGCATTGCGCGCCAAACAAAATTCACCCACACCGACGCCATCGCCACCGCCCATCCCTACATCATCAGCTGGATCTCCGCCGCTAAGCAACTCATCCTCAATCCTCCGCCGCGCATTCCTTCACGCAAACCATCCCCAGAAATCCCAAAGGAACTCGACGCAGCCTTTGCAGCCCATCCCGGTCTTCGCGAAGCGTTCGAGGCCCTAACTCCCGGCAGACAACGGAGTCACATCCTCCACATCTGCGGCGCGGCACAAGCCGCCACCCGAGAACGCCGTGCATCCGCCTGTGTCCCTGTCATTCATGCGGGACGGGGATGGCTCGAGCGCTGATCAGTCCTTGACGCACCGGACACTGTATCCCGATGTCAACCGGGCAGGCCCCCTGTAGACCCCTTCGCTGAGTACGTACAAATA
>JBMTYE010000303.1:0-2290 GCA_049454255.1 Flavobacteriales bacterium | reverse complement strand
GCGAGGTTGAGAGCGAGAACGAGAACGAGAGCGGGCGCGGCTGCGCCGCGCAGAGCGAGAACGAGGTGGGGTTGAGGTTGGGGACGGTTGGTGGGCCTCGGGAGGTGCAGCGTCAACGCAGGGATACGCTTTTTGCGGCACGTTTGAACGGGTATGAACTCCCGTCGCACGCCTGCAAAACTCTGTGGTGGGAGGAAGTACATGGAGGGAGTTTTGCCCCATGATGTAGCCCCATTTCGAGAAAAGCGATCAAATACGTATCTTTACAGAAAACATACGTATCATGTTGACGAAGCTTACCCTGAGCGTAGATAAGTCTGTGATTGAGCGGGCAAAAGCGTATGCGAAGCAGACAGGACGGAGCCTGTCTGAACTGGTGGAGAGCTACCTCGAGAGCATTACCCGGCAGGAAACGGAATTCGAGGTGTCCCCGAAATTGAAGCAGCTGATCGGTTCGGTGACCTTGCCTGCTGATTTCAATGAGGAAGTGGAACTCCGTTCAGCGCGCGAAAGCAAGCACTTGCGGTGATGCGTGTTTTTCTCGACACAAACATTCTTGTGGATGTGTTTGCGGACCGGAAGCCGTTCAGTGTCCATGCAATCGAGATCTTCCGCCGTGCTGAAACGGGGAGTATCCAGCTTTTCACCTCATCGCATTCGCTCGCAACGACGTACTATTTGCTGAAGAAGTACGTGGATGAACGCCGACTGCGGGAGATTCTCCTTCACGTGATGGACTTTGTTGAGGTTGTGGCTGTGGACCGCGATGCCATGCAGAAGGGGCTTCGTTCGCGGCACAAAGACCTGGAGGATGCGATTCAAATCGTGTGTGCTTCGTCGATTTCCGGTCTCTCGTGCATCGTGACTCGGAACGTGAAGGATTTCAATACCAGCGAGATTGTGGTGCTCACGCCTGATGAATTCTGTCTGAAGTACTAGGGGTGTGCTAGGAATGCCGCAATGGGGAAGCAACCGTGGAGGGGGGAAGTGCGTTATTTGGGGCGGAGGCCGTAGGCCGGAGCTATGGAACAGGAACTCATCGATCTCATCGAGGCGTGCAAACGCGATGACCGGAAAGCGCAGCACAGGCTGTACGACCGGTTCAGCCCGTTCCTGTTTTCGGTGGCGGTGCGGTATACGTCGTCGCGGGACGATGCGGAGGATGTGCTGCAGGATGCGTGGGTAAAGGTGTTTCGCCACATCGGTTCGTTCTCGCGCCACCACAGCTTCGAGGGGTGGCTCAGGCGGATTGTGGTGAACACGGCGATCACGCACTACCGCCGGAATACGAAGCACAGCTACCACGTCGATGTGGCGGAGGTGCAGGGGACGCCGGCGGATTTGGAGGCGGCACGGGAGGTGGACTTTACGCGGGAGGAGCTCGACCGGGCCCTGGCCGTGATGCCCACAGGATACGGCCAAGTCTTCCGCATGTACGTCATCGATGGGTTTCGGCACCAGGAAATTGCCGATCTGCTCGGCGTGGATGTGAACACGTCGAAAAGTCAGTTGAGTCGGGCCCGAGGCTACCTGCAGCGGGTGCTGGCCAGTATGTCACGAATTGCAAGCAAATCAGAGGATCATGGAGTGGAACGCGTGGGATGAACAGGTCAGGGGCCTGTATGCCGGGGAGCAGCTCGCACCGCCGGCAGGAGTGGAGGCGGCGGTTTTTCGCCGGCTGGACCGGTGGCGGTGGATGCGGCGGCTCGCCGCGGGCTGTGCCGTGGGCGCGGTAGCGCTGGGCGGCTATGTGGCCTTTCCGGCGGCAGAGGAGCCCGTGTCGGAGCAGCCGGTGGCGCCGGTGTTGCTCGTGTCTCCAGCGGCAGAAATTGCTGAACCTGCCGGGGTGCAGCCGCAGGAGAATGCGGAAGCGGCACGGCCTGAAGCGACCGTTCAGAAGAATTCCGTGAGCCCAGCGGCCAGTGCGCCGGAAATGGCAGCAGAGCAGCCGGCGGTGGTAGGAACTGCTCGGCGGATCGAGCCGTCGCGGATGCACGGGCTCGACCGGGAAGAACGCTTGCGGCGCAGCGATGCAGAGGAACGGTGGGTATTGCCTGCCTCAATCGAAGTCAAAGATTGACAGGACGCGGGGCGCTGCTGGTGCTTGCGGTCGGGTGCGGAGCCGTGGCTGAGGCAAGCGATTCGCTGCGGGTAGACGGGCGGGTGGTCCGGGTGGACGCCCTGGTGGCCGTCGACACGTTGGCGCCGAAGCGCGCGCAGTGGGATGGTTTTGACGTGGTGCGGGCCGGGGTGGTGCCGCGCCTGCGGGCGGGGGGGGATCGGAGCTGGT
>JBMTYE010000302.1:0-2290 GCA_049454255.1 Flavobacteriales bacterium | reverse complement strand
GTGCGTGTCGTCATTCACACTGGCCAGTGCACGTTGGCGGATGTGGAAACCGCTGTAGCCCAGCTCGCCGGGGAGATGGAATGCGTGTACCGTTCAGAGCGGGAACCGGTCGGGGGCGATGCAGAGCGGGGGGCATTCATGGGACCGCGGCTCTTCCGCACCGACGCTCCGTTCGCAGCACGGGCCTGCCACGAGGTCGAGGCCTTCGGTCCCGTGGCCACCCTGATGCCGTACACGGAGGTCGAGGAGGCCGCCGCGTTAGCCCGCAAGGGGCGCGGTTCATTGTGCTGCTCGCTCACCAGCCACGATCCCGGTGAGCAGCGGGATTTTGTGCTCCAAGCCGCGCCCATGCACGGCCGTATCCTCGTGCTCGACCGGGACTGCGCGGCCGAATCGACCGGCCACGGCTCGCCCCTGCCTCTGCTCGTACACGGCGGACCGGGGCGCGCCGGGGGCGGCGAGGAAATGGGCGGTATCCGGGGCGTGCACCACTACATGCAGCGCACCGCCATCCAAGGTTCCCCCTCGGCGCTGACCGCCATCACCTCGCAGTACCAGGTGGGCGGGACGCAGACCGAATCGGAGCCGCACGTGTTCCGGAAGTACTTCGAAGATTTGGCCGTGGGGGATACGGTAACGACGGCCAAGCACACGGTCACCGAGGCCGACATCATCAACTTCGCGAACGTCAGTGGCGACCACTTCTATGCCCACGTCGATGCCACTTCGCTCGAAGGCACGGTGTTCGAACGCCGCGTGGCACACGGGTACTACATCCTGAGCAAGGCAGCAGGCCTGTTTGTCGAACCGCGCAAAGGCCCCGTGCTGCTCAACTACGGCATCGAGGAAGCGCGGTTCACGAAACCGGTGTACCCCGGCAGCACCATCGGGGTGCGGCTCACCGTCCGCGAAAAGGTCTCCCAGGAACAGCGCGACCGGGACGACATCCCGAAAGGCATCGTCAAGTTCCTGGTGGACGTCTACGATGAGACCGGCGAGACGGTGGCCCTGGCAACCATATTGACCATGGTGCGGCGGCGCACTCCCGATGCGGAATTTGCATAAGTGGGCGCTGGGCCGGTCGGTCCTGCAGCGGGCGCTAGTGGTTGCATGGGGGTGCGCATGTGGGCTCTCGGTGGCTGCCCAAACCGAAGCATCGCTCCCTCCAGATTGGGCTGCAGCCGTTCAAAAGGCAATTGCAGAAGCTGAACGATTGCATCCCGCTCTGCAGACTTGCACACCAGTGGCTTACGGCCCCTGTCAAGACGAGGTCGTCTGCATTCAGCAGGCGTTGAATGCTTGGGATGACAACCATACCGGCGTTACCTGGTGGAACTACTCGTATCGAATGGCCCGAAGGTTTGGCCAGTTTCCCTTCGAAATCGAACAGAGCAATAATCACCTAAAAGTCCGCAAAAGTATTGCGGAAGAAATCGTTGTTGGATCGCTGATTTACACGGTCAATGGTGTTTCATTGGATTCGCTTGGACACGGTTGGCCTGATGCGGCATGGAATGATTTGGCTCCCGCGGCACTTGGGCTCAAGCCCAGAAAATGGGTTCAAATCGGTACGAGTTCTGGCGCTGAGGGAGATACATCCGTGTACCGTATTCAAGTGCGGCGGCCCAGACGTCAGAAACCTGTCGATGTCCCGAAGACGCGGATGCAATGGGTGGACAGCGTAACCTATGTCAAGCCGGCGCGATTCACGGGAGTTTTCCTCGAGTTGCCCGTTTTACCCCAGGGAAAGGGCGTGGTCATCGACCTGCGTGGCCACGGGGGAGGCAGCGTCCAGACAGCCATAGCGTGGGCCAGAGTTCTGACGGGATATTCAGGGTCCTTGCCTCAAGCCGTGATTCTGAAAGGAAGTCCTGAAGCTCGTGCTCGTCAGCCGGAGCGGCTGAGCCCAGGAGGCGGCTCGGACTGGGAGGAGGTTTGGAGACGGTCGCGAGAACTTCCCGATGGTGTGTTAGATACTGTTCGATTTCGGTCGATTGAACCGCCGGGGATGGAGTTTCATGGGAGGATTGCCGTGTTGGTAGATGAACAAACATCTTCTGCCGCAGCTTCCCTGGCCGACTGGCTTCAGCGCCGAGGCGAGGCAATCGTTATCGGAACACCCTGGACCCCATCGGCGGGAGGCACATGGGGCAATGCTGTGGAAGTGCGTGAATTGAATATCAGTGTAGCGACCATCGGGTGCATGTGGGACACGCTGGCGTGGGATCCGTGCGGGGGGCCGGGAATGCCGGATTTGAGGTTAGAGCCGGGGGTCGATGTGCAGATCGGA
>JBMTYE010000301.1:0-2303 GCA_049454255.1 Flavobacteriales bacterium | reverse complement strand
GCTGAAGAAGCGCCCGTTCAGTGGAATCCAGTGCGTCACCGAAATTGCTCTTTTCTGGCGATGATTCGGTTCGCACAGGCTCGTGCTGCAAAGTCAAAACAAACGTACCGACGGCTGCCAATCCAATCAAACCTAAACCTGCGATTTTCCTGTATTTCACCATGAATCCACACAGGTAGGCCTTATTCCGCGAGGAGGGCGTCGAGGGTGGATTCGAGGCGGGAGGAGGCGAGGAATTGGGTTTCCAGGGGGGCGGCGAAGGGGAAGGCGGTGTCGAGCGAGGCGCAGCGGGCGACCGGTGCGTCGAGGTGGCGCCAGCAGGCCTCGTGGATGCGGGTGCTGATCTCGGCGCCGATGCCGCCCGTCAGCGTGTCTTCGTGGAGCACGAGGACGCGGTTGGTGCGTTGAACGCTCGCGAAAACGGCCTCCTCGTCCCACGGAAGGAGGGTGCGCAAGTCAATGATTTCCAGGTCCAAATCCGGACGGCGAGCCACCAGGTCGGTCGCCCAATGCACGCCCAAGCCGTAGGTGACCACCGTCGCGGCCGAGCCCGAACGGACGAGTCGGGCCTTGCCTAACGGCACGGCGTACGGGCCTTCTGGGACCGGTCCGGTGAGCGAGCGGTAGAGGAACTTGTGCTCGAAGAAAAGGACCGGGTTCGGGTCCTCGAAGGCCATGCGCAGGAGGCCCTTCGCGTCTGCAGGCGTCGAGGGGTAGGCGATTTTCAGGCCGGGAACGTGGAAGAACCAGGCTTCGGTGCTTTGGGAGTGGAACGGGCCGGCGGTGACGCCGCCGCCGGTGGGCATGCGGACGACGACGTCGGCGGGAGCGCCCCAGCGCCAGTGGATTTTGGCCAAATTGTTGACAATCTGATTGAATCCACACGTCACGAAATCGCTGAACTGCATTTCGACCATGGCCTTGCGGCCGGCAATCGACAGGCCCAGCGCGGTGCCGACGATGGCCGACTCGCACAGGGGCGTGTTGCGGATGCGGTCCTTGCCGAAGCGGTCGACGAAGCCCTCCGTGACCTTGAAGACGCCGCCGTACTCGGCGATGTCTTGGCCCATCAAGACGAGGCCGGGATGGGCGTCGAGGGATTCGGCGAGGCCCTCGGTGATGGCGTCGATCAGGCGGAGTTCGCGGGAGGTGGGGGAGGACTCCGGCTGGTCGATGACCGGGACGGACAGGGCGGGGACGGGGGCGTACACCGCGCCGAGTTCGGCGGCGACGGACGGGGTGATGGGCGGCTCTGCGGCTGCCTCGCGCAGGCCGGCCTCGATGGCGTCGCGGTGTTCTGCGCGGACCGCTGCGATGAAGTCGGCATCGAAGACGCCCTCGGAAAGGCCCCACGCCTCGAAGCGGGTGCACGGGTCGACCTGTGCCCAGTGGTCGATGAGGCCTTCCGGGTAATATTTGGTGCCCGACGCCTCCTCGTGGCCGCGCATGCGGAACGTCTTGAATTCAAGCAAGATAGGACGTGGCCGCATCCGGATGGAGCGGGCGGCGTCGCGCACCGCCAAATACACCGCCAGCACATCGTTGCCGTCCACCTGCAGCGCATCCTCCGCCGGAATGCCGTACCCGACGGCCTTGTCCGTGAAATGCGCGCACCGGAACTGCTCGGACGACGGGGTCGACAGGCCCCACGCGTTGTTCTCGACGCAAATGATCACGGGCAGATTCCACACTGCGGCCACGTTGACTGCTTCGTGGAAGTCGCCTTCGCTCGCCCCGCCGTCGCCGGTGAACACGAGCGTCGCTTTGCAGGACCGGTCCAGCTTGCTGGCCAGGGCGATGCCGTCTGCAATCCCCAGCTGCGGGCCCAAATGCGAGATCATCCCTACCAGCCGGTGCTCCATCGAACCGAAGTGGAACGAGCGGTCGCGGCCGTTCGTAAATCCGTGGGCCTTGCCCTGGAATTGGGCGAAGAGGCGGCCGCAGGTGATGCCCCGCGTGGTGAACACGCCGAGGTTGCGGTGCATGGGGAGGATGAACTCGTCTGCATCCATCGCCGCCGCCGCGCCGACCGAGATGGCCTCTTGGCCCATGCCGCTGAACCATTTGGAGATTTTTCCCTGCCGCAGCTGGCTGAGCATCTTCTCCTCGATGAGCCGGGGCAGCATCAGGGTGCGGTAGAGTCCCCGGATTTCGTCGTTCGTCAGGTCTCCCCGGTTGAACCGGAGGGGGTTGTGCGGAAAGGCGTCCTGCATGGTGGCCGCAAAGGTACGGCGGCAAGGCCCGCGGCTATCTTCGCGCCATGGCAGAGGAAGAATCCGGGCCGATGCGCCGCCTCGAAGTCC
>JBMTYE010000300.1:0-2307 GCA_049454255.1 Flavobacteriales bacterium | reverse complement strand
GCGACAGCAACCCGACTGTACACCCACCATGCGCTGTTTCGGACCCTCGTCGACAACAGCATGCAAAGCATGGCCAAATGCGATTTCCGCTTGACCCGGCACGCCGAACGCGATCCCCGATTCGCGGCCATTCGCACCACCCTTCAGGAAGAATTTCAGCGCACCGAGCGCGCCGTGCTGGCCATCAGCGGGCAGCAGCGGCTCCTTGAACACAGTCCGTTGCTGCGCGATTCCATCGCCCTCCGCAACGCCATCATCCTCCCGCTACTCGTCATCCTGCAGGCCTCCCTAGCGCGGTTGCGGGAATCGGACGCCACATCCGAATCTGCGGATCTGCACCGCCGCTTGGCTGCACGCTCCATGTTCGGCATTGTCAACGCCAGCCGCAACGCGGGCTGAAGGTGCTGAAAACAGAACGGCCGTCCTCCGGAGAGAACGGCCGCTCGTCGTTGATCCGAACGAAACCTCAGTTCCGCAGGTTTACGAAGTTCATTTCGTCGATCAGGTTCGTCGCCCCAGCAAGTTTGTCGAGCACCCACATCACGTAGCGGATGTCTACGGAGATGGTCCGCTGCAGGTCTGGCTCGAACGCGATGTCTCCGCTCATCGCCTCCCAGTTGCCGTCGAACGCACACCCGATGAGGTGGCCGTTTGCGTCGAGCACAGGACTGCCCGAGTTTCCTCCGGTGATGTCCGTGCCGTGAATGAAGCAGACATGCAGGGTGCCATCGGCATCCGCCCAGCGTCCGAAGTCGCCACCGCGCAGCTTCGCTTCGAGGTTTGCAGGAACCACGAACTCCGGATTCGAGTTGTCCATTTTCTCCAAAATGCCCGCGTGCGTCGTGAAGTGGTCGTAGTGGACCGCATCCATCGGGTCGTATGCAGCCACCTTGCCGAAGGTCAGGCGCATGGTTGAGTTGGCATCAGGAGCGAAAGTTTCGCCGGACTTCATCTCCCGCAAGCCCTTGACGAAGAGGCGGTATCCCCGGTCGAAGTCAGCCTGCGCAGGATTCGCCATCGTGGCCAAATACGTTTCAAAGACGCTACCCGCTGCAGCTGCAGCAAGGTCCTTCGCAAGGGCCTTCTCGGACGGTTTGGCAAGGAAGGCCATGAACTTGTCCTTGCTCACCAGGATGCTCTTGCTGTACATCTCTGCCGCGTAGGCACCGAAATCGCCCTTGTACTTCGAAGCCACGGTCGCGAAGAAGGAGGGATGCTGTTCTGCGGGAATGTCGTTGTAGAATTTGGTCATCAGCCGCACAAACAAATCCCGATCGGTGGCTTGATCGTATTCCTTGAAATGCTTCTCTGCAAGTTCGGTCAAGCGTGCGCGTGCGGCCTGGACTTCGTCTGCGTTTTCGCTGAACAGCCCAGGCGCGGAGCGGCTGACCCGCACCGCAAACAACATAACGTCCGACCCGGTCAACCCGGCCTCGAGGGCGTAGACATCGCCTCGCACCCGAGCATCGGTCGCATCGTAGTAGCCATTGATCAGGTTCAGTGCTTCCCCATATTCTGCACGACGTGCCTCGGAAGCATTCACCCACGCAGTAAACTCGGCTTCGAGTGCCGCCTTTTCGTCCGCAATGCCGAGCCGGCGCAGGCCTTTCGATTGTCCGATGTAGTACTTCCAGTAGTTCGCTGTTTGCGCATATTTCGCAGCGTACTGGATGCGCACAGCCTTGTCTGCATCCATGTGTTCCTTCATGGTGCGCAGCTTCAAGTCGCGAACTTCCACCACCGAGGGGTTGTAGGCATCCAGCGCCTGACGGACCCCGCGGGAGCTCAGGAAGCGGTCCGTGCTCCCCGGATAGCCCATGACCATGGTGAAATCTCCCGGTTTTACCCCTCCTGCATTGATCTTCAGGTGGTGGCGAGGTACGTACGGAACGTTGTCCTTGCTGTAGTCGGCCGGCTGGTTGTCCGGACCCGCATAAATCCGAAGCATAGAGAAGTCGCCCGTGTGGCGGGGCCACATCCAGTTGTCCGTGTCGCCGCCGTACTTGCCGACACTCTCTGGCGGAGCGGCTACGAGGCGGATGTCACGGTAGGTCTTGTACTCGAAGAGGTAGTATTCGTTGCCGTAGAAGAAGCTCTTCACATCGAGTTCCAGTTTCTTATCGGGGTTGCGCGATTCGAGCAAACTCTTGCGGTTTGCCGCAATTTTCTCTTCACGAGCTGCTTCGTCCATCTCCGGAGTGACGCCCGCAAGCATGTCTGCCGTCACGTCGTCCACGCGCACGAGGAAACTGATCACGAAATCCTCGATGTGCATTTCTTCGCCCAGGGATTTGGCATAGAATCCGG
>JBMTYE010000299.1:0-2309 GCA_049454255.1 Flavobacteriales bacterium | reverse complement strand
GTTTTCGGAGATGTTCAAGCTCAGGCCGTTGCCGGTTTCCACCGGATTCATATCGTAGGCTGGCGACAACACCCAGCCGTCGGGCGTTAGGAGGAAGCCGTGGTTACGCAAGTGGTCGTCGGTGTTCGAGACACTGATGCTGAATACGATTCTTCGCCAGAGTTCTTCCAAATCAGCATCTACCGCGCCACCGTGGGTCGTCAAAAAATCAACCAGCTCCAAATAACTCGCTCCATCTTGTCCGTCTCGAAATCCGAGCATCGTCATGGCCGAGGCAAAATGAAGACGCTGCCCATCCTCCGTGCGGTCAAATCGTTTGGTCAAATACGTGTGATGCCTGCTCGTAAACTGCAGTGCCTTGGATTCCGCCACCTGGATTCCTGCAGCCTCGGCTAAATCATCTGCTCATCAAAACCCTCCCCCACCGGTCTGGGGAAGAATCCAGGAAAAGACCGAAGTTCGTTTTGTTTTGGTTCAAAAAATGCACCCGTGAATACCCGTCCAAATCAGGGTCCAAAACGTGAGCAAACCCATCCCGCAACCAAGCCTGTTCATACGCGAATGAAAAGACCTCCTTACCGCGTAACCGCTCGGAATGAAGCACCCCCAATCGTCTAGGACCGCCTAATCCCTTCCAATCTGCGTACACTAGCACATCCCGGCGTGTTCCTTTTTCTCTCATGATGGTCTCGACTTTTTCGGTGCACGCCTCCCCGTTTCCAACTTCGCATCTTGCAATTTCCGGCCTAACACATCATCCTTCGCAACGAGCAAAAGATCCTCCTCCAGCCCCAGCACTTTCAACACGTTGATGATTTGGCCCATTCCCACTCCCGGGTGGCCTTGCTCGATTTTCGTCAACGTCGTCCTTCCCATTCCAGCGCGCTCCGCGACCTGGGCAGCACTCAGTTTCCTTCTCAGCCGCGCAAGGCGGATGTTGTCCCCGAGTTCTTCGAGAATACGCTGTATCCTAGGGAGCAAGGTCGGAGTTCTGTTCGCCAGATTGCTTCTTTGATGATCCAAAAACACGCATTTATGCATCTATAAACGCACATTATGTACGGCCACGTCCAGTTCATCCCCTTCGGAAGTGGCGGCCAACTTCTCGCCCACACGTCACCGGTCCTGCCACGACTCGTGTAGCTCAAGCGGCCCGAAAACTGCTCGAATTGAGCTTGAAGTCATCGTCACAGATTACAATAACGCCCAGAGCACGTGCAAGTGCAGCTCCTAAACCACTCGAGACGATCTCCTTGCACTCGGCCGGTTCCCTGCACGCCCGCCCGAGCACCACACCTCACTCCAGCTTCACCTTGCACTCCGCGGGCAGCAAAGACGGCAAGGCCGCCCGTGCTTCGGGCGTCAAGGGATTTCCCCTCAAGTCAAGCATTTCGAGCGATTTGCATCCTGAGAGACCGGGAGGGAGGTCGGTGATGGAGTTGCCTTTGAGGTGCAGCTTTGCGAGCGTGGGCACTTGGCACACGGCCACCGGGAAGGTGGTAAGCGCGTTGCCGTCGAGCAGCAGCGTCTTCAGCGACGTCAGCCCGGCGATGGCCGCCGGCACTTCCGTCAGGCCCATGCGGCTGTAGTCCAAATACACCAACCGGTCCACCGCGAAAATCTCCGGCTCCATCGGCTTGCCCACCCGGGCAGCATCGAAGAGCGGGTTGAAGCGGAGCATATACCCTCCCGTCGCGGGCTCGAGGCGTGAGCCGAGTTCCTGGGAGGTGGTTCGTGCCGCTGCCGTGCTCGCAGTGGCCTCCGGCGCACTTCCCGAGAGCGTGGCCTGCCACGCCGACAGCGCCGCCCCTACCTCCGCGTACCGGTCCCGTCCGTCGAACAACTGCAAATCGCGGTTTTCCGAACGCCTTCCCAGCAACTCCTTCATATCCGGCGCCTTGAAAGTCGGCGTAGCCGGGGCGACAGCCGCATGCGCGGCGTTGTGAAGCTGGGCCTTCCGCCGGCGCATGAGCAAATCGGTCATCGCCTCCAGCTGCGCCCATTCCGGGTCGGTGGACCGGGTCATGCTGCGGACCTTGCTCAAATGTTCGGCGGCGGCATCGAATCCACCCCGGTAGATGTGGGCAACCGCGAGGTTCAGGTGAAGACCGCGGGTGACATCGGTGTTCACCTCCGCCTTCGGGTTGAGCAAGTCCGACTTCGCAAGCCACGTCGTCCAAACCCCCATCGGCCCCTCGAGTCCGTCCCACTGCATCCCCTTGAACGCAACCAAGGCCGCCTCCTGCGCAGCATCAAGTGCCGTGTAATCGAAGTTCTTGCCCTTTGCCGTGGCGATGTCGACCTTCACC
>JBMTYE010000298.1:0-2312 GCA_049454255.1 Flavobacteriales bacterium | reverse complement strand
TCGTCCCGGATTTCAACGGCAAGGACGATTCCCTGCGCACCGTGCTCGAGGCCGCACCGCACATCTTCAACCACAATCTGGAAACGGTCGAACGCCTCACCCCGGTCGTGCGTTCGCGCGCCAAATACAAGTTGTCCCTCGAGTTTCTCGCCCGAGCCAAGGAACTGCGCCCCGAGATCACGACGAAGAGCGGCATCATGCTCGGGCTCGGCGAGACGGAGACGGAAATTTTCCAGGCGATGGACGATCTGCGCGAGCACGGGGTCGAAGTCTTGACCATGGGCCAATACCTGCGC
This sequence comes from Flavobacteriales bacterium, assembly GCA_049454255.1. GTDB lineage: Bacteria > Bacteroidota > Bacteroidia > Flavobacteriales_D > Sanyastnellaceae > CAMCYM01. Next base: position 2,016 of record JBMTYE010000298.1, on the reverse strand, counting down.
CCCACCCCGCAGCACCTGCCGGTCGTCGAATACATCCGTCCGGAGGTCTTCGACCTCTACGGTGAAATCGCGCGGAAGAAGGGCTTCGCTCACGTGGCGAGCGGACCGCTGGTGCGCAGTTCTTATCACGCGGCGGATTTCAATCCGCTCGGGACGGAGAAGGATTCCTGATCCATGGCCGACGGCGGCCGCAATATCGTCATCACCGGCATCTCGCGCGGATGCGGACGGGCGCTGACGGAATATTACCTGGCGAAAGGACACCGCGTCGCCGGTTGCGCGCGGTCGCAGGACATCGTCGATGAACTCCGCGCCGGGCATGGGCCGCTCCATCATTTCGCCGCAGTTGATGTGTCCGATGATGATGCCGTCTGCATCTGGGCGTGCGATGTTCTCGCGCACTTCGGTGCACCCGACCTGCTGGTCAACAACGCGGCGGTCATCGCGGAGAATGCACCGCTTTGGGAAATACCGGTGAACGAGTTCGACGCGGTCATCGACGTGAACATCAAGGGCACGGCGCACGTGCTGCGGCATTTTCTCCCGGCCATGATCCATCGCGGTTCGGGCGTGGTGGTCAATTTCAGTTCCGGTTGGGGAAGGTCCACTTCGCCCGAGGTGTCCGCCTACTGCGCCAGCAAATGGGGGATCGAGGGAATGACGCAGGCCCTCGCCCAGGAACTTCCGAAAGGGCTCGCCGCCGTTTCGCTCAATCCCGGCATCATCAATACGGACATGCTGCAAAGGTGCTTTGGCAGGGAATCGGCGGCACAGTATCCCTCAGCCGAAGAGTGGGCTGAGGCCGCGGGGCCTTACTTGCTGAAACTCGGACCGAAGGACAACGGCCAGGCCGCGACCGTTCCGGGAATTCCGGTGGATTGACCCCGTCTTGAGCGAGACGGGATTCTATTTGGCTCACTAAGCCAAGGAGGGCAAAGACCATTCTCAAGACGAAAAACGCTCTCGCGCTCCTCTTGAACAAAGCGAAGACAGGGGAACGTAGATAATCCCGCGTCCCGGAGCTCTTTGACCCATGGTCTTTCGTCGAACAGCCATCTTCCAGCCTGTCTGTCGATGCCGGGGAGCGCTTGCACCCCGGGCTGTGTTCACACAGGCGCCTTGCCTATGGATATCGCCTCAAAGAGCTTTTGCCCAGGAATCGCCTTGACAGATTGCGGGCAAGAAATGCCCTAGTCATACCATGAAATCTGCGCTTCGCCTCCTCATCCCCGTGACCATGTTCGCCGCGGTGACGCCCAGCGTCGGCCATGCCCAGACCAGTGTGGTTCTGACCCTTGAACAATCGACCAATGCGCTTACGGGTTGGCAGACGATTCGCACGATCGCGACCAGCGGTCCGTTCTCGCCGCCGGCCTTTTACCGGATGCGCATTGTCATGACCAATAATTCACCGACCAACATGGCGCGCATCGCGGCGGGGAGTTTTTCGATGGGCAACTCGCACTCGGCTGTAGGCGATGGCTACTCTGGGGAACTGCCCGTGCACACAGTGAATGTGAGTGCCTTTTACATCGACAAGTATGAGGTGACAAAAACGCTATGGGACGAAGTGGCGAATTGGGCAGCGGCCAACGGCTATGACATCAGTGCGGCGAGCGCAGATGGCAACGCTGCGGATCACCCGGCATATAGTGTGACCTGGTATGAGGCGGTGAAGTGGTGCAACGCGCGGAGCGAGAAGGAGGGGTTGACGCCGTGCTATACGGTAAGCGGGGTGGTGATGAAGACGGGGACGTCGAACCCGGACTGCAATTTCGCGGTCAGTGGGTATCGGTTGCCGACGGAGGCGGAGTGGGAGAAGGCGGCACGGGGCGGTTTGAGCGGCCAGCGGTTTCCGTGGGGAGGCACAATAAGCCATAGCCAAGCGAACTACTACAGCGACAGCTCTTACAGCTACGACGTGAGTCCAACGCTGGGTTTTCACCCGACCTACGCTGCGGGTCCGCCCTACAGCTCCCCGGTGGCGAGTTTTTCGGCGAACGGGTATGAACTTTA
>JBMTYE010000297.1:0-2335 GCA_049454255.1 Flavobacteriales bacterium | reverse complement strand
TGAAACAGTAGTCCTCACCTCGTCCTTCTCCTTCGTCCTCAACCTCAACCTCGCCCTCGCCCTCAACCTTCGTCCTCGTCCTCGTCCTCAACCTCAACCTCAAACTTCATTCCTGAAACCCCCTAAGCCCTTGCTTGAGGCGGCTGTAGTCGAGGAAGTAGACGGCGCGCAGGGAGAAGGAGTTCGTGAAGCCGTCGTCGAGCATGGCGCTGAAGTTCGAGCGGTAGCCGGAGGGGAGGAGGGTGCCGAAGTCGGAGCCGACGAGGTTTTGCTTCCAAACCGCTTGGAGCTCGGAGCCGGGGGCGAAGATCCAGCGGAAGACGAGGTCGACGCTCCACGCGTTGAAGTTTTGGTCGTACGGCGTGACGCCAGGCGTGGCGCCCACGGCGAGGTCGGGGCGGTCGGCGGCGAGCGGCGCGAGGTCGCCGGAAGGAGTGAGGTAGAGGAAGTGGTGGTAGCGGACTTGGGACCAGCTGTGTCGGATGCGCGTGGAGAGCGACATCCGGTTCGAGAAGATGTAGGAGAGGTTGAGGACCTGGGTGCGTTCGATGTTATCGCGCGAGCCGAAGACGCTGAGCGGCGGCGAGTCGTCGTCGCCGTAGGTGGAGGGCAGGAGGTCGGCCCAGCCGCGTTCGTTGAGTTTGGCGATGACCTTCCACACGTAATCGGCGGAGAACTTGTCGCTGAAGCGGATGCGAGGCGCGAGCCGCACGGAGATTTCGTCCCAGTCCGTGTAGAGCGGCCCGCTCGCGCCCCAAACCCCGACATCGATCGCCAGCGGCCTACGGTAATCCGAACTGAACCACGCGTTTGCCCACCACCATCCCGGCTCATTCCAGGCAAGCCCCTCGATGCGCGAGGCGAAGATGTTGTACATGGGCCGCGGCACGAGGGTCGCTTCGAGGTTCCAGGTGTGGAAGGCGCGGGTCGTGGCCATCCACTGGCCGTAGAGGAACCAGCTCTGGAAGGTGCGAGGTGATTCCACCTGCTTGTAGTCCGTGCCCATCGACCACTTCATCCAGTTGAAGCGGCCGAACGGCTCGAAGATGCGGTACTCGATGTTCGCCGTCGTCACCGTTTCGTTCGGGGCTTCGAGGTAGCCGAGGGCGTTCGGGTTGAACCGGGCGCTTTCCTCGTAGCGGGAGATGGAGTAGACGAGGCGGCCCTGGATGCGGGAGAGGCCCAGCTGCCACCGATCGCCCTCGTCGCGCCCGGCGGCGTCCGCCCCCCACCAGCGGTTGACTGCCCCGGACCCGGAGACGGCCCACACGTTCTCGGCGTCGCGCAGCTCAAAATTCACCGCCTGCAGCAGCGCATCCGCGGCGCCGCCGGGGTGGGCGGCGAGGGTGGTGGTCGCGGAGACGTAGCTGTTGTGGGGCAGGTTTTGGTCCACCACCACCACGGAATTCGAGACCAACGACGAGTCGGAAAGCGTGCGCGCCCAGGCCTGCAAGACCGCGAGGCCCGTGCCGCCCGCCGTCCGCCCGGTGACCTTCGTGGCGTTCAGAAGCCGCGCATTTTCTCCGATCCGCCGGCTGTAGAAGAGGCCGCTGCGGTTGAAGAGGTCCGCGCCTTCACGGAAGAACGGCCGGTTTTCGTCGAATTGCAGCTCGAACGGCGAGAGGTTGAGCACCAGGTTGTCCGCGACGACTTGGCCGAAGTCCGGCACGAGGGTTGCGTCGAGCGTGAAGGACTCGCCCAGGCCCACCTTCAGGTCGAGGCCCCCGTTGACGCGGGTCGTCACGTCGCCGCCCTCGGCGATGGCGTAGGAACTGGCGTAGGGAAAGACGCTGAGCCGCAGGGGCGGGTCGATGTCGCGGATGCCGAGGAGCTCGCCGCCTTGGTTGAGGGTGCCGAACAGCGCCGGATCCATGGGCTGCCAGGTCGACTCCTCGCGCAGCCGGCGGAGAGAGCGGTAGCAGTTCATGCCCCAGATCTGTTCTTCCGTGTCGGGGAAGCGGAACGCCATCCAGGGGATGCGGAATTCGGCCGTCCAGCCGCCGCTGTCCACGCGGCAGGCCACGTCCCACACGGCGTCCCACGAGCCGTCTTCCCCGGCGGGGCTGAGCTGTTGGTCGATTTGGATGCCGGACGGCGTAGTGATGAACCGCACGCCGTTCACGCCGTCGTTGTAGGTCGAGAACCAAATCCCGAACTCGTCCGCGTTGCCGATGACATCGCGCGGCGTCAGCTGCCGCAGGATGCTGTCCGCCGCTGTGTCGTGCATCCGCGCGCCGACGTACAGCGCGAAGTCGTCGTAGAGGAACCGCACTTCCGTGCGCTGCGAAGGGGCCGCGAACGGGACCGGGCTGAGCTGGGTGAAGTCGTCCGCGGG
>JBMTYE010000296.1:0-2340 GCA_049454255.1 Flavobacteriales bacterium | reverse complement strand
GCATGCATCGGCAACTCCTCCACCACCCTGCCGCGGTACATCCGGGCGCCGCCGAGCACCCGGGTGCCTTCGTCGGCGAGTGCAGCGATGACCACCACCTCCGGATTCCCGATCCAGGAGGTGTTGAATGTCACGAGTTTACGGATTCCGTAAGCGGACAAGACGGCCTGGTGACCTGCCACAAGCGCCTCGCTCGTCGCGGTGTGCCGGTCCGCCCGGTACACCCGGACGACCACGGAGGAAACGCGATCTGCTCCGCGGAGGCGATCAAGCGACGGGTTGGGCGAGCTGATCATGCAGTGCAAGGAAAATTCGGGTGTCGGGAACGCGTTCGCCCAGCAGGATGCGCCGGGATGCCTCGGCCGCGTGCGCTCCCCCGGCCGCGACCTCTGAATACAGTTGCGGCCAGCCCACCAGCGTGGCTCCGACCTCGGCCAAACTCCTCCTGCCCCGCTCCGACGCCTCCCCCAAATCCACAAACAGCCCCAAATCCTGCGGCTCCACGCGGCCCTCCACTAACCGATCGCAGTCCGCCTCGCTGATGCGGCCGTGCAGGTACCCCGCGCCGCGGCCCTCGGGAAGATCGTAGCGCTCGATGTCGAGCATTCCCCGGTCGGAGGTGTCCATGACGACGGGGATGCCGCGGCGTTTGGCCTCCCGGCGCAACAACGCCTTCGCACTGAATTCGTCGCACGCATCGCACACCACATCGCAGCCGCCGAGCACAGCCTCCACGGTATGCGGCTTGAACCCGTCGGGAACCACCTCCACCGTGAGGTACGGATCCACCTCGGCGATGGCCCGGGCCGTCACCACCCACTTCGGCAACCCGATGTGCGCAATCCCCGCGCGAATGCGATTCAAGTTCGACAGCTCGATTCCATCGAAATCCACCAGCCGAATGCGCCCACACGACCGCTCCATCGCGACCGTCAACGCGCAGGTCGACCCGACCGACAGGCCGACCACCGCGATGGTCTTGGACGCCAGCATCTCTTGCTCTTCCAGCGTCAGCCTCAACCGATTGCGGTTCGTCCGTACCTCCACGAAACCCGCCTCGTCGAGCGTCCGCACAAGCGTCCCACTCCATGGGTACAGCACCCACGCGCCATACCCTTCCCAGCCCGCCTCACCGAGTTCCGCGCGCACCGCTCGTCCGAAAGCCTCGGGTTTTCCCCTGAGCTGAGGATCCCGCACGATAACGAGCTCAGCCAGCTGATTTTCAAGCGTATCCACCTCTTCCTTCACCCTCCCCTCCCGGCGCACGTCTTCTAATCGCTTCCGGTCTTCCGGCTGCGCCAAACGAAATACCTCCGGCCTCCAGGCCACTTCACCGCGCAATTCTGCCATCGCTCAACCCCGCAAGTTCTCTCCATTCCACTTCCCTTCCCCTCCCTTTCCGGGCAGGTTTTGAACAGCACCGCGTGTGAAAGGGGGGGGGCACTCCGGTGAACCCACTTCGCCTCCGATCACGTTGCGTTCCGAATCTCGCGGACGTAATCAGTAGCCCAAGTCCCGCAGCCAAGCCTCTAAGGGAATCATCTCTTCAGGCTGGACAATTCCATGTGCTCTCAACGCATCGTACGCTGCATGAAGGTTCGAATCTATCCCTCTGCCCTGAGATACAACCGCTGAGACCAGCTCGACTACCCGCTCTGTATGCTCAAACATCGGAATCTCAGAAACAAAGTCCCTCATGTAATCGTGGGGGTTCCTTTTTTGGACCACCGTTGCCTGAGTAAACCCGAGCTGATATCCGGAGGACCACATAATGGGTTGAGCAACCAGCCCACGAAGGATGTCTGTAAACCGAAATGTCACAAAGCTGGGGAGATAGAGCAGCGGGAAAAGTTCACGTCTCACAAGGGTGTTTTGTGAATTGAACGGGCACAAACTACCCGGCTTCAGGACGATGGGTTTGCGCTTTTCGAAATAGCAGGGCTCATCGCTCACAAGTCGATATATCGCATCCACATCAGGATCCTCATCGGCAAGCCCCTGCCAAACACCTATTTGGCAATCAGAGGTGTCCAACTGAATTGAATCCGTAGTTGCAGTGTTAATGAGGCGAAGTGGCAGGCCTCGGGGCCAAATTTTCATGTCCGAGAAGTACTCGTACATGTTCACGAAACCGGATTCCTCCGGGATACAATCGAACGGGCCACTGAGCACCGGAAAGTCCCAGTCGTCATAGGGAATGTTATCGTCATCGGTATCGATGATGCACGTGGCCCCTGCATGCATCGCCCACACGTACCCGAGCATTTTCCTACAATAATGATTATATGGTAAAACTTGCTGAAGCTCATAGGTGAGCTGAGCCTGTTCCTGAACGGACAA
>JBMTYE010000295.1:0-2351 GCA_049454255.1 Flavobacteriales bacterium | reverse complement strand
CCGCCGAAAGGGAGCGACGTGCTGCTCACGTGGACGACCGCCGCGTTGATGCTCGCGTTGCCGCTGGGAACCCGCGACAGGATGGAGCGGATGGAGCGGCGGGAACGGCCGAAGATGTAGAGGGCGAGCGGGATGGGGCGGGCGCGGACGAAGGCGACCGCCTCGTCGAGGTCGGTGTAGGTCACCACGGGCAGGACCGGGCCGAAGATCTCCTCCTCGAGCAGGCTGCACCCGGGCGGCAGGTCGGTCAGCACGGTGGGCGCGACGGAACAGGGGCCGGTCTCGCCACCGGGGGAGGTGTAGGCGCGGCGGGCACCGCCGGCCACCGCCTCGTCGATGGCGCTGCGGAGGCGGGTGGCGTGGTGGGGGGCGACGATGTTTTGGTAATCCGGGGACTGCGTGCCGTCGGGGTAGAGACGGGCGATGGCCGCTGCGACGGCGTCGACCAGGGCGTCGCGCTGCGAGGAGTGGACGAGAACGTAGTCGGGGGCGACGCAGATTTGGCCCGCATTCGCCGTTTTTGCCCAAGCGAGGGTTTCCGCCACCTCGGAAATGCGGGCATCCGGAAGCACGAAAACCGGCGATTTGCCGCCTAACTCCAGCGTCACGCTGCACGGAATCTGCGCGGCCGCGGCCATCACCAGCTTGCCCACCGCGGGCGACCCCGTGAAGTAGATGTGGTTCCACGGCTGGGCGAGCAGGGCCTGAGCGACCTCCACCCCGCCGGGCAGGCACACGACTTCGTCCGGGGCACAGGCCGCCTCGATGATTTCCGCGAGCACCTGGGCGGTGCGCGGCGTCAGCTCGGACGGCTTGATGGCCGCGCTGCAACCGGCTGCGATGGCCGACACGAGCGGGCGCAGGGCGAGCTGCACGGGATAGTTCCACGGGGCGAGGATGAGGGTAGCTCCCTGCGGCTCGGGCCGGACCCAGGTCCGGGCGCCGAAGGTCGCCAAACTCCCGGCCACCGGCCGCTCCCGCATCCACTCCGCCAGCCGCCGCTTCACGGTCCGGATCTCCGCCTTGATCACATACAGCTCGGTGATGTCAAACTCGATTGCCGGCTTGCGGAAGTCCGCGTACACCGCCGCCTGCAAATCCTCCCGACGCCGCAGAAGCTCGGCATACAAGGCATCTAACCGCTGGATCCGCTCCCGTGCAGAGCTCGTCCGCAGCCTTTCCGCTCCGGCCCGAAGCCGCTCGTACACTGCATGCACCTGTTCCATGGCTCGAAGTTCGTCACCCCCGCCCGAAATTCGCACCATGTCCGAACATTCGCTGCAGCCGACGCCCGAGTTTTGGGACGCCCGCTACTCGGCCCACACCGACCTCTACGGCGCCCTCCCGAACGCCTTCTTCGCTGAGCAGCTCGCCCTCCTCCCTCCCGGCACCCTCCTCCTCCCCTGCGACGGCGAAGGCCGCAACGCCATCGCAGCCGCTCTGGCCGGTTGGGACGTCGAATCCTTCGACAGCAGCACGGTCGCCACCGAACGGCTCCTCGCCCGCGCCGCCGCCGCCGGCGTCGCGCCGCGCGCCTCGGTCGCCGACGCCCTCACCTTCACCCCGTCCCTCCCCGCCTTCACCTGCGTCGCCCTCATCTACGCCCACCTCCCTCCCGAGTCCCGCGCGGCGTTCCACCGCCGGGCCGCCTCCTGGGTCGCCCCCGGCGGCACCCGCCTCCTCGAGGCCGTCCACCCCGCCCAACTCGGCCGCCCCTCCGGCGGCCCGCGCGACGCCTCCTGGCTCTACTCCGCATCCACACTCCGCGACGACTTCGCCGGCACCGGCCTCACCCTCCACACCTGCACGGAACAGGAAATCGTCCTCGACGAAGGCCCCTTCCACCGCGGCCCCGCCGCCGTAGTCCGCCTCATCGCCACCCGCCCCTCCTAACCTCAACCTCAACCCGCCTTTCGCTGTTACCTGTGCATGCCTTCTCCTCTCCACACCCCCGTTGCGAGCGTCCGCATCGCGTTGCTGTGTTTGATCTGGCTCGGGATGGGGCCCTCGGTTTGGTCCCAAACCCCACCGGACATCAGTTGCAATCCGAACGGCGACTGGGTGCTCATCACGAATTACGACGGCGGTGAATTGACGGTGGTGGTCGACCAAAATGTCCCGAACCTGCGCGTCGGGATTTGCACCTACGAACCTGTCAACGTGACATTTACAGGTCCATTCGTGGGGAATGTCACCGAGGTCCTGTATGCCGGATTCAACTCCGCCCAAAACAACAACAACTGCGGATTTCCCATCACCACCTCCAGCTTCACCGGCATCGACCCCGCCGTTGTAGACGTCGAAGTATACCCCCCCGTTACCGTCATCAGCCCCCCCCATCCGGACTACTT
>JBMTYE010000294.1:0-2358 GCA_049454255.1 Flavobacteriales bacterium | reverse complement strand
GCACGGCAGCCACAGGTCCGCAGGCAAGGAGGTGGGGGAGAGGCTGGCCAAATGCACGTACTGGAAGGTTCGGCCCCACCCGGCCTTCACGCTGGTCCGCTCGCCGGTCCGTAAGCGCGCAGAAATCCGCGGCTCCCAACCCCCGTAGCGCGCAATCGTCTCCCCCTTCGCCACCGGCACACCGTAGCGCTCGAACGGGCCCACGTGCACGAATCCGGACCGGCGCAGTCCCGCCGAAACCCGCAGCGTCCGCGTCACATCGGCATCCGCCCCGGCAAACGCGGCCCCTTCCCACCCGTGCAGCGGCAGGGCGGTCCCGGTGTCGAAGTCGACCTCCCCGCTCGACGCCTCGAACTCCGTCGGGATGAAGCGGCGCCGGATGGCCTCCGCCCCGGCATACAGCGTCACGTCGGGACGCACGTACCACGTCATGGCGGACCGCAGCGTGCCTTCGCGGATTCCGCTGCGCAAGGCGAGCCGGAAGAGGTCCTGGTCCGCCTCGAAGGCGAAATCGTAGGCCGTGAAGGCCGCCGTCGTGCGCAGGAACCAGCGTTCCCCGACCGTGCGCTTCCACACGAGCGAAGCCACCGAATTGCCCCACGGGATATCGGCGGCAAAGTCTGCGGTACCGCTGGCAAACGAAAACACATCGCGGCCGGTGTAGCCCGTAAGTTCGAGCCGGTCGCGGTCGCTGAGCCGCACATCCGCTTTGAGGTTGAAGTCGTGGAAGAAGTAACCGGAACCGCTGAATGCCCCGTCGCGCAGGAATGGGCGGATGAGCGCATCGACATACGTGCGGCGGGCGGCCACGAGCAGGCCCGCGCGCCCGGGTACGATCGGGCCCTCGGCGAGCACACGCGAGCTGATGAGCCCGATGCCGCCCTGCGCCCGCCAAACCTCCGACTCGGCCGGACGCATCGCGATATCGAGAAATCCCGACACCCGGCCCCCGAGCGCCGCAGAAGGGATGCCCTTCGTGACATCCACGGCCTCGACCGCGTCGGCGTTGAACACGCTGAAAAAGCCGAAGAGGTGGGCAGGGTTGTAGACCGGAGCGCCGTCGAGCAGCAAGAGGTTTTGGTCCGGCCCGCCGCCGCGGATGTAGAACCCGGAATTGCCCTCGCCCGAACTTTGGATGCCTGGCAGCAGCTGCAAGGTTTTCAGGATGTCGACTTCGCCGAGGAGGGCCGGCAGGCGGGCGATTTCTTCGGCTTTGAGCGACGTGCGGCCGAGGGCCGCTTGTCCGAGGGCGGCCTCGCGCTCGGCCTCGACGGTGGCCGCCTGCTGGATTTCGATGGCCAGTGGCTCGACGGCGATGCGGAGCGGCTCGTCCGTACCCGCGCCTGCCGGCCAAACCGCCTGCGTCAACCGGTACCCGTCCGCCGTCACCAGTGCCCGCGCCGCCACCCCGGTCCCCAGGCCGGAAACGTCGACCCGAAACGCCCCGGCCGCGTCGGTCACCGCCGTCGCCGCGCCGGGCTGCACGAGGACGAGCGCACCCGCCACGCCGGAGCCGGTGGTGGCGTCGACGACGAGGCCTGTCAGCCGTTGGGTTTGGCCCGCAAGGGAGAGGGGAAGGAGGACCGCCGCAACGAGGAAGGTCCAGGTCGGCAAGGGTCCGCGCATGGCCTTGCAAAGGTACTACCTTGCGGCCGCTATGGGGCGCAAAATCACCCTGCTGGCCGCCGCAGGAGCGTGTCTGCTGGCCGCTTGTACGCCGAGCACGCCGCTCGACGACCCGCGCGTCTTTCGCTACAACGAAACGGCCGGAATCGCCTCGCTCGACCCCGCGCACGCCCGCTCGCTCGAGCCCATGTGGGTCGTCGACCAAATCTTCGACGGCCTCCTCGAGCTGGGCCCGGACCTCGCCCTGCAGCCGTGTCTCGCGGTCCGCTGGGACCTCTCCGGTGACCTCTTGACCTACACCTTCCACCTGCGCGACGGGGTCCGCTTTGCCGCGGCCCCCGGCGTCCCCGGCCTCGAACACGGCCGGCCCGTCACGGCCGCCGACGTCGTCTACAGCCTGAACCGCCTGCGCGACCCCGCCGTCGCCTCCTCCGGCGGTTGGATCCTCGACGCCCTCGACACCACCGCCGCCGGCCGCGGGCTCACCGCCCCGGACGCCCGCACGGTGCAGTTCCGCCTCGCCTCGCCGTTCCCGCCCTTCCCCGGCCTCCTCGCCACGCCCTACGCCTCGGTGGTCCCCCGCGAGGCCGTCGCCCACTACGGCGAGGCCTTCCGCACCCATCCCGTCGGTTCGGGACCGTTCAAACTCGCGTGGTGGGAGGAGGACGTGGCCCTTGTGCTGCACCGCAATCCGGATTACTGGGAGCGGGATGCGGCGGGCGTGGCGTTGCC
>JBMTYE010000293.1:0-2337 GCA_049454255.1 Flavobacteriales bacterium | reverse complement strand
CCATCCTTCTCCGCTCTCCCTCGATGGCCTCGGCGCCCGGCACCCTTCTTCCCTTCCGGATTGCCTCCACCCACGCATACAGCAGCGGAGCATGGAGTCCGTGCCTCCCGACCGCCTTCCACCGCCAACGCACCCACCGCATACCCATTCCGATCCACGCTGATATGTCCATTGCGACCCGAAGGTAGGTGCGCATTTGAGGAGAATGTGCTACATTTGTCGCCCCGTTCGGGCGATTAGCTCAGCTGGTTTAGAGCATCTGCCTTACAAGCAGAGGGTCGCTGGTTCGAACCCGGCATCGCCCACAGAAAAAAGCCTCCCGCATGGAGGCTTTTTTAGTTTCCGCGGCTTCGCCGCTAGTTTGCAGTTTGAGTTTGCAGTTTGAGTTTGGAGTTTGGTTGCTCCATTCGTCCTCAACCTCAACCTCGTTCTCAACCTCGTTCTCAACCTCGTTCTCGTCCTCGTTCTCAACCTGCGGCGCAGCCGCACCCGTCCTCAACCTCAACCTCGTTCTCAACCTGCGGCGCAGCCGCACCCCTCCTTAGCGCACCAGCGTCAACGACCCGTGGAAGTCCTTTCTGTCGGAGCGGTTGAGCACGTAGTAGTAGGTCCCTTCGGCAAGTTCGAGACCGTTCACGCGGCCGTCCCACGCGCCTTGGTAGTCTTCGTCTGTGAAGAGCAGGTTGCCCCAGCGGTTGAAAATCAGCAGACGGGAACCGGGGAAACCTTCGATGCCCGGAATGCGGAAGTAGTCGTTGCTTCCGTCGTTGTTCGGGGAGATGACATTCGGAATGAACGTGTCGCAGGCCTCGAGGAAGAGTTCGAAGGTGGCCTCGGTTCCGCATTGGTCGACGGCCGTGATTTCGAGCAGTCCCTCGTCGTCACCCGCGATGAAAATGCCCGCTGGACCGACGAAGACCACGAGCGAATCGAGGCCGTCGTTGAGCTCGACGACCGCGGTGTCGAGGGGCGTGCCGAAGGCGTCGTAGGTGATTTGGAGGGTGTAGAACCAAAAGTTGCCTGTCCCCCCTTCAATGTCTACGCTGCTCTCGACATACAGGCACGCCGTGTCCGACACGGCCACAATCGGGTCGTAGGAGGGGACTTCGACGAACCAATTCGCCGAGGCCGCCTGCCCACACCCGTCCTCGCCGTTCAGGGTGACGGTGCCGCTCGTGAGCAAGTTCACCGTGGTGGTAGGATTCGTTCCGCTGGTGGACCAAGACCAGGTGTAAGGGCCTGCGCCAGATTCGACGACAGCAGTCAACTCGACCGGATCGCCGGGGCAGAAGGGCTCGCCATTCTGCGTAACCGCAATATCGAAGGGTGGAGGCGGTTCGTAGCCCACCGTTGCGGAGACCGTGTTTCCACACACGTCTGTGACTACGACGACGGCATCTCCGGCGGCAGCAGCTGTGACGACGTTTACCGCAAGGGTGTCCTCTGTTCCGGTATCCCACTGGTAGCTGAACGGCCCGTAGCCTTGGACTGGGGTCACTTCGAGCGTAGCGATGCCGTCACAGATACCCACCGGGTCATCGTAGTCGAGCAGGATGGGCTCGAAGTCCATGATGACGAGGGTGGAGGAGCGCAAGATGCTGTCGCCGCAGAGGTTGACATAGAGATACTCGATGGTGACTGTTTCCGGCGATTCGGAGATGCCGTCGGCGATGACATTGAGGGGGATGTCGTAGATGTTTTGGCCCACCTCCATCACGATTTCCGGATCGATGTACTCGTAATCTACACCGTTCTCTGCGGTGCCGCTGATGGTGACTACGATGGTGTCCTGGGTGGTGTTGTCCGGTCGGATGACCTGGAATACCGCATTGTTGCAGGATTCGACGACGGTGGTGTCGCCGAGGAAGATTTGGTTGCCGTCGATGGATGCGGAGGCCGTGATGTCGAAGCCGTTTGAGGAAAAGGAGCCGGATTCGATGAACACCGCGCTATCAAATGCCGTGTCGCCGCCGTCGGCGATGGCGATTTTCAGGTGGTAAGTGAGGCCGCACTGCACCTGGGCGGCGGCTTGGAGCACGACGGTAAAGCCGTCGAGCTGGGTGGAGGTGGGGGTGGCGTTGTTTGCGTTGTCCACGTAGAATTCCGTGTTCTGGTTCCACTGGGGACTCACCTGGGTGCAGTTGCCGATGGAACCATTCGAGCCCACGGAACCGTTGTTCACGGTGTTGATGGTGACCGGAATCGTGGTGCCGGGAATGATGGCGCGGCGCTATGGGCGGATCGTCAACATGAGCTCGGTGACGGGGCCGCTGGTGTCGAACCCCAGGGGCACGATCTATTCCGCGGCCAAGGCGGGCATCATGGGCATGACGCGGG
>JBMTYE010000292.1:0-2389 GCA_049454255.1 Flavobacteriales bacterium | reverse complement strand
TGGCGGGGCAACGGGACGGCCCTCACGCCGGCACCGGAGCTCATCGACCTGACGGATTATGCCCTCCAAAACTACCCGGGCAACGACCACAGCGGCAACTACGGCACCGTGTGGAGCGACTTCGACAACGACGGCGACCTCGATCTCATGATCGCGAAGTGCCGCCAGTTCATCAACGACCCCTTCGATCCCCGCCGCCAAAACCAGCTCTGGGTGAACGACGGCACGAACTTCTACACGGAAGAAGCTGCTGATCGCGGTCTCGTGCTCAACGAGCAAAGCTGGACAGCCGACTTCGCGGATGTCGACAACGATGGCGATTGGGATTGCTTCATCACCACGCACTCTGCGACGATGAAGCTCATGATCAACGACGGAACCGGGCACTTCACGGACGGAACGGCCGGCAGCGGTCTCGGCGTGAGCGGATTCTGTTTGCAGGCGAAACTCGCAGACTTCGACAACGACGGCTACGTTGACGTGGTGCTCGGTGGCGGAATCCACCGCTACTTCCACAACAACGGCAACGGGACCTTCACGGAAATGTCCATGTTCCCGGCGACGGACACCATGCACAGCTTCGCCTTCGGCGATGTCAACCGCGATGGCTTTATGGACGTGTATGCAAGCTACGGCAACGGCTACAACAGCCCGGACAACGGGAACCCGGACCGCCTGTGGCTGAACGACGGCAACACGAACCACTGGATTGCATTCGACTTGCAGGGCATCGTGTCGAACAAGGATGCGGTAGGGGCGAAGGTGACCATCACCGGGTCGTTCGGAACCCAGGTCCGTGAGGTGCGCGCTGGTGAGAGCTACGGCATCACGAATACCTTCCATTGCATGTTTGGCCTCGGTACTGCTACGGAAATTGACCAAGTGACCATCGAATGGCCGGCAGGCTTGACCACGGTCATCGAAAACCCGGCTATCGACCAGTACCACAGCCTCCTCGAAGCGGAATGCACTGTTGCCGTGGCCATTGAAGCCAATGCGACAGAAGTCTGCCCAGGCACAACAGCTACACTGACGGTTCCGGGTACGTTCGAGTCCATCCTTTGGTCGAACGGAAGCACCGACGCAGTTCTGGAAGTGGGAATGGCGGGTGTCTATTCGGCAACGGTCTTTACGGCGGAAGGATGCGCCGGGGCCACTGCCCCTGTGGAAGTGGTCGTGGTTGAGCCTGGCGTACCCCAAGTGACGCTGTTAGGTGAATTGGAATTCTGCTCGGGTACATCGGCAGAGCTGATTGCCCCGAACGGCACGGCTTGGACGTGGTCAAACAATGCCACCACCCAGTCCATCACAGTGACCGAATCCGGAACGTACTCGGTGTCTATGGTGGACATCTGTGGGAACGCTGGATATTCCGAAGAGTTCACATTCACGGTGTTCCCGAGCCCAGCAAATCCGGTGGTTCAGGATGTCGAAGTCACGGGTTCAGGTTCTGTCGAACTGACGGCCACAGGTTCAAACCTGCGCTGGTACGACGCGGAAGCGGCCTCGACTCCCATTTTTGAAGGCAACCCGTTCGTCACTCCGGTGTTGACGGAAACGACCACCTACTGGGTGGAGGATTTCGAAGGTTCTGAGCCGGTGACGGCCATCGGCGGCGAAACCACCATGGACGCAGGCCAATACCACGACAACAGCACCCGCTGGATGATTTTCGACGCCCACGAAGACCTCGTGCTCGTGTCGGTCAAGGTGTTCGCAAACGGTGCGGGTGTGCGAGAGTTCGGGGTTATCGATGCCGGCGGAAGCCCAGTCGGAAATAACGTCACCGTAAACGTGCCGGACGGCGAGAGCACGGTGGAGTTGGGCATCGAGGTGCCTGCGGGAACGGACTACGGCTTGCGGTGCTACACGGGCAATCCCCAACTGTGGCGCGATGGTTTGGGCTCGACGTTGAACTACCCGTATGATTTGGGCGAGTTAGCGACGATTACCCAAAGCACGGCCGGACAGCAAAACGCCACGAACTACTACTACTTCTTCTACGACTGGGTAGTTGAAACGCCTTCGGTGGCCTGCCCGTCGGATCGGGTGCCGGTGACTGTGACTGTGGTGGGAGTGGAGGAGGCTGCAGCGTCGCTGCTGCAGGCCTTCCCGAACCCGGCATCGGGTGAGGTAGTGCTGACTTGGCCTGCGGTGGAAGCCGTGCGCGAACTGGTCATCGCGGATGCTACGGGCCGCCTCGTGGATCACATTCCGGTTGCGACCGCCACTGGACGGACGGTACTCGATGTCAGCGGCTGGGCTCCGGGCGTGTATTCGGTGTCCGCCGGTACCAGCGTAGTGCGCTTGGTGGTGCAGTAAGTTTTCCGGCAGACCGGTTGAAAAGCCCGCTCCGATGACTCGGGGCGGGCTTTTTGTTGCGCAGTAC
>JBMTYE010000291.1:0-2340 GCA_049454255.1 Flavobacteriales bacterium | reverse complement strand
TCACCGTCGTCCCGTCGGACCCCCGGCGGCAGACGACCGCGTCGCGGCGTCGCGCGGCGGGACGGTTCGCTACTTGCGGGCGATGAAGGCGGTTGCAGCCAAGGGGTGATGGCCCCATAGCCGCCCGCCGGAGGCAAACCGCATGCTCCCGGCCGTGAAGCTCCGTGCAGGCATGACCGCGGCCATCCTCGCCGCAAACATCAGCGCACTCGCCGCCGGCTCGGCCGAGTTCGCCGAACGCGAAGATTATGCGCAAACCCGGCGCATCGAATGGAAGGCGCAGTGGCGGGAACGCGCATTCATCCGTCCGCACCAAGACACCCGGCTGCTTTCCATGCTCACCCGCCGCATCGCGGGGCAAACCTCCCACGTCACGGGTATTCCCGCGGCGTGCACCCAGCATGGGCAACTCACCCCATGGAAGGTATCCGGGCGTCAGAATTAAATCCCCGCCGACCCGACAGCCATGAAAATGCCAAAGACAATTCCGCCCGAAGCACGCCGCACAGCCCCGAAATCGCCGTTCGCACCCGCAGGTCAAGAAGGCGGCAAATTTGCCGGAACCGAATGAACATCCTCGTCACCGGCGGCGCGGGTTTCATCGGTTCGCACGTGGTCGAGCACCACCTGGACCAGGGGGACGAGGTTGTGGCTGTGGACGACCTGAGCACCGGCAACCTCGCGAACATTGCGGAATTCGAGAACCGCCCGCGCTTCCGCTTCGTCGCGGCGGACATCGCCGAGTGGGACGGATTGGCTGGCGCGGTCCACGTGGCCGACCGGGTCTACCATTTGGCCGCGGTGGTCGGCATGTTCCGCGTGCTGCGCGAACCGGTACGGGTGACGCGGGTCAATGTCTGCGCCACCGAACGCCTTCTCGAAGCCGTTGCCGCCGCGCCGCTGCACCCGCAAGTGGTCATCGCATCGAGTTCCTCGGTCTACAGCCATACGCGCAGCCGCGACCTGCGCGAGGACGACGAACTGGTCTACTTGCCCAGGCAAGGCGGACTGACCGGCTACGCCCTGAGCAAGCTGACCAACGAAATCCAAGCCATGGCCTACCGGCAGGAGCACGGGCTGCAGGTGACCATTCCGCGCCTGTTCAACGCGGTCGGCCCGCGCCAAACGGGAAACTACGGCTTTGTTCTGCCACGCTTCATCCGGCAGGCCCTGTCCGGTGAACCGCTCACCGTTTTCGGCGACGGCACACAGACCCGTTCCTTCTGCGATGTGCGCGACACGGTGGCGGCCGTCGAATTGCTCGCAGGCAATCCCGCTGCGGCCGGACAGCCGGTCAACGTGGGCAACGAACGCGAGACCCGCATCATCGACCTCGCACGTCTGGTCATCGAGCGGGCCGGAAGCTCCTCGACGATCCAATTTGTTCCTTTCGCGGAGGCCTACGGTGCGGAGTTCGACCAGATCACGCAGCGGCATCCGGTGGAGGAGAGGCTGCACTCGCTCACCGGATTCCATCCGCACTGGAATCCCGAACAGACCCCCCACGACCTGATCGAACGCGCCCGCGCCGCGCAGGAAAGGAGGGCCGCGTGAAGGCGGTCGCAATGACCGGAGCCGTGCTGCTCCTCGCCATCGCGGGACTTTTGCGGGCGCAGACGCCCGACGGGGCCGCGCTGCTCAACCAGGAAGTGATCCTCGAACAGGGTATCGAGGTGCGGCAGGAGGAACCTTTCGAGCGCTGGACCGTCATCCCGCTCTACAGCATCGGCGCCTTCAACGACGGACGTTCGGCCTGGCAGGAAATCTACACCGAAATCCTCTACCAGCCGCTGAGGAACCTCATCGTCGGCGGTTCGATCGACATCATGCAACGCCCGCCTTCCGGCACCGACATCCTCTACAGCGGCATCGCCTCGTGGTATCCGATTGATTACCTCGAACTGCACACCAAGCTCTCGTTCTGCCCCGACCCGCAGTTCGCGCCGAACCAGATCTACCAGGGCGGGTTCGAGTGGCTCGTCGCGCCGCGCCTGATGGTCCTGTTCGACTACACGCAGTACAACTTCTCCAGCGTCGCGCCGCTCGGGCCGGGATCCATCCAACAGCTCAGGCCGGGGATCTCCTGGTGGTTCACCGACGATATCTTCCTCACCCTGCGCTACTCTTACGGTTACGCCTTCGACGAGGACAATTACAACTACTACGGTGGCACGCTCAACTTTTGGAACATGCCGGGAGGCGGACGGCTCAGCGTCGGACTCGCCTACGGCACCGACCCGGACATCGACTTCGGCAGCGGCGACCCGAGCCTCTCCAACGCGTGGATCGGTACCCTCTTTTACCAGCAACCCATCACCGACGATTTCGCCGTCATCGCCG
>JBMTYE010000290.1:0-2390 GCA_049454255.1 Flavobacteriales bacterium | reverse complement strand
GGCTTGCATGTTCGGGGTGACCTCGATCCGGTGGATTTGAACGATATCGTTCACCTGCGTTTTGCGGCTGCAGACCTCGATGACTGTGCGGACGTGGCGTACGAGGATTGGGTAGGTGTTCCGGAAGTGATGCTCGATGCGCATTTCTTGCTGTACCCGAACCCGGCTGCGGACGTGGTGGCCGTGGTAATCGACCGCCCAGGTATTCACGACATCACCGTGCGCAGCGCAACGGGCGCCGTGGTCCATCGCTTTACGAACCGGGCTCGGGTCGAGACGTTGGACGTGAGCGGTTGGGCAGCAGGCGTTTACACCGTGGAGATTGTCCAAGGCGCAGAGCGGAAGGTGCTGCGACTTGCCGTACAGAATTGATAGCATTGCCAGATGCGAAAATGGAATCGGCCTCCCGGAAGGGGGGCCGTTTCTTTTTGCTCGAAGTGGGGTAGCGGGCGGTACCTTGCTGGCATGCGCGTCGAGTTCATTGCCATCGGTCAGGAGCTGCTCATCGGCCAAGTCGTCAACACGAATGCTGCGTGGCTCGGGGCTACTTTCCGGCGGGCGGGCTTGACCCTTGCGCGGACGTGGACGGTTCCGGATACCGCTGAGGCCATTCGGGCTGCGCTGGATGCGGCTCTGGCGGATGCGGAGGTGGTGGTGCTGTCCGGCGGGCTCGGGCCGACGCGCGCCGACGTGACGAAAGTGGTTCTGGCAGAGTATTTCGGGCTGCCGCTCGTGCTTGACGAGGCCTTAGAAGCTCGGCTGCGTGCGAGCTTCGCGGAACGTGGCGTCCCTTTTCTTCCTGTCCAAACCGGGCAAGCCATGCTGCCGCAGGGATGCACAGTCCTCCCGAACCCCCGCGGCACGGCCCAAGGCATGTGGTTTGACCGTGCCGGCAAGGTGGCCATCAGCTTGCCCGGCGTCCCCTACGAGCTCGAAGGACTTGTAGAACACGAGGTCCTGCCCCGGCTGCGCGAGCGGTTCGCTCTGCCCGCCGCGGTGGACGCGACCCTTGTGTTTCAGGGAGTGGGAGAATCGGTCATCGCGGACCGTATCTCGGACCTCGAAACGGAATGGTCCGAGCGCGGGGTCGACTTTGCTTACCTGCCGAACGGATCTGTTGTGCGGCTGCGTCTCTCTGCTACGGGTCCGGGTGCAGCTGAACGAGTTGCGGAAGTCCGTCACGCGGTACGCGCAGCTACCGGAGATTGGGTGCTGGGCACCCGGGATGCCGCTCCGGCGGTGTTTTTCGCGGAAGCTCTGCAGGAGCGTGAATGGAGGTGCGCAGTCGCCGAATCCTGCACAGGCGGCGCACTGGCCGCGGCACTCACTGCGATTCCTGGGGCGAGTACGTGGTTCCTCGGGGGGCTGGTGCCGTATTCGGAGGACCTGAAAATCCGGCTGTGCGGGGTGTCACCGGATGCGTTAGCGGCATCGGGCGCCGTGAGCGAGGCCGTGGTGCGGGAGATGGCCGAGGGGGTGCGTAGGACCACCGGAGCAGAGGTCGGGGTGGCGACTACGGGTATCGCCGGGCCCACGGGAGGCACGCCAGAGCTGCCGGTAGGAAGCGTTTGGATTGCTGTGGCGCATCCCGCGGGAACCCACGCTGAACTGGTGAAGTGCGGGAAGGAGAGGAGTCGTGTGGTCTCCCGTGCCGTTCAGGCCGCGTGCGCGCTGGCGGTTCGGGCGCTGAAATGAAGGAAAAAAGGCGGGGCGGGGTTGGAATTTGGCAGAAAAAGCAGTTCCTTTGCGCTCCTTAAAAAGTGAAGCGATGAGCCGCGTTTGCCAAATCACCGGAAAAAAGGTCATGGTGGGGAACAACGTCTCCCACTCGAACCGCAAGACGAAGCGCCGCTTCTACCCGAACCTGCAGAAGAAGCAATTCTTTGTGGAGGAGGATGGTTCTTTCATCACGCTGCGCGTATCTGCGGCGGCCATGCGCACCATCGACAAGTTGGGCGTGAAGGCAGCCATCGCGAAGGCGAAGGAGAAAGGCATCTACATCGAGAAGTAATCCGCGGACTCCGGTCCACGTCTGAGTTTGAACGGGCTGCCTTCGGGCGGCCCGTTTGTTTTTCACGCACCGCAGGAAGTTCAGTAGCCGAGGTTCCGCCGGCGCAGGACCCATTCCGCCGTGAGCAAGGCCACGAGCAACACAAGCAGCGGGACCCAGCGAATGAGTTCCTGGAGTTCCGTCTCCTCATGCACCACAGCGACCGGCGGTGCAGCCTGGAGCAGGGACGCCGCAGCCGCTTCAGGCGTGATGCCCCCGAAGGCGCCCAAATATGCGCCGCCGGTCGATGCCGACATCCGCTCCAGCAATGCGTGGTCCGCTGGACCCACCGACAGTTCGGCAAGCAGCGGCTCGACCACGAACGACCCCGATTCCTTGA
>JBMTYE010000289.1:0-2403 GCA_049454255.1 Flavobacteriales bacterium | reverse complement strand
CCGGGGCGGTGCGCGAGGCGGACTACCGGGCCTTCAAAGGCAATGCCTACGGGCTTGCAAATACCCTTCGCCAAACCGCCTTCCTCAAGCCCAAACTGAAGTCCCGACTTCCGGGCCTCTACTTCGCAGGCCAACTGACCACCCCAGGTCCGGGTGTGCCGCCGAGCCTCATCAGCGGCGAAGTCGCCGCTGCCGAAGCCCACGCCTACCTCAACGCGCATCCCGGTGCCCGTGAACCTCACACCCCCTTTGCCGGTTAATCTGCCCATGGACGCCGTTGCCCTCTACAACCAGGTCTGCGTAGACTGCAGCGCACGCACGACGCGTGCATACAGCACCTCATTCTCGCTTGGAATTCGCTTCCTCGCTCCCCGCCTGCGCAATCCCATCTACTCCATCTACGGCTTCGTGCGCTTTGCCGACGAAATCGTCGACAGCTTCCATCACCTCGACAAGGTCGCGCTGTTTGCTTCGTTCCGTGAGGACACCGAACGCGCCCTCCGCGACCGGTTCAGCATGAACCCCATCCTCCACGCCTTCCAGCAGACCTTCCACAAGTACAACATTGACCCTGAGCATGTTGAACTATTCCTGCGCAGCATGGAGTGGGACCTCAACCGCGCCGACTACGACCGCCAAGGCTTCGACGACTACATCGTCGGATCGGCCGAAGTCGTGGGCCTGATGTGCCTGAAGGTGTTTACAAACGGCGATCAGGCGCAGTACGATAGCTTGCTTCCGCCCGCCCGCCGCCTCGGGGCGGCGTTCCAAAAGGTGAACTTCCTCCGCGACCTGGAGGCCGACTTCGTGCACATGGGCCGGACCTACTTCCCCGGCATCGACTTCCGCTCCTTCGACGACGCCACGAAGGCACGCATCGAGGAGGAAATCGACGCCGACTTCAAGGCCGCGCTTGAAGGCATCGTCGCCCTCCCCCGCGAAGCCCGCCTCGGCGTCTACGTCGCCTACGTCTACTACCAGCGTTTGTTCGCTAAAATCCGCTCCCTCCCCAGCCACCGGGTCCTCGAGGAGCGCATCCGCATCCCCAACTCCCGCAAAGCCACCCTCTTCGTCGGCTCCTACCTGCGGCACAGCCTGAACATGCTGTAATCCGGTGGCCGTGCGCGTCCCCCAACTCCGCCGCTCTAGCGCGGCCCATCGACTCTCCTGCTCGGCGCACCGTTCCTCCAGCACGGCTCCACCGCCCTCAACCTCAACCTCGCTCTCGTTCTCGTTCTCGTTCTTGTTCTCCCTCTTCCTCCTCCTCACCTCCTTTGCCCCAGCAAACGAACCGCTGCGGCAGGCGTACCTGAGGGCGTGCTCGGACTGGGAGTCGAAAGCCGTATGTACCGCGTTTGAGCGGACGGCGGTCGAGCAGCTCCGAGCGAATCCTGCAAGTGCGGTGGCGAAAGGCTACCGAGCGACGGCGGGCCTGATGATGTGCCAATTCCTGTCGATGCCCTGGGACCAGTACCGCGAGTTCGTGAAGTGGCGGGATGTGCTTGATGCCGCGGTGGCGGCCGCGCCGAAGGATGCGGATCTGAGGGTATTGCGGTACGGGGTGGCGCGCAATGTGCCGGTGTTCCTCGGGTACAGAGGCCATTTGGAGGAGGACAGGCGGGCGATGGAGGGGGCGCTGCGGGGGGGCGTTTGGGCCGGATCACCGGCCTACGAAAAGTTTGTAAAGTCCACATTAGCAGCCAAATGATCGTCGAAGAGAACCGCGAATTCGTGGTGCTGGTCGACTCGTACGACCGCGAAATCGGGGTGTGCGGCAAGCTCGAGGCGCACCTCCGCGGCGAGCTCCACCGCGCGCTCTCCGTGGTCGTGGTGAATGGCCGCGGGGAGTGGCTGCTTCACCGCCGTGCGGCGGCCAAATACCACAGCCCCGGCCTGTGGACGAATACCTGCTGCAGCCATCCTCGGCCCGGCGAGGCACCGCTGACGGCAGCGCACCGGCGCCTGCGTGAAGAAATGGGGCTATCCTGCGAACTCGTGCCCGCCTTCCACTTCGTCTACCGCGCTGAACTCGACGGCGGGCTGGTCGAGCACGAGCTGGACCACGTCTTCATCGGACGGACAGACGATGTGCCGGTTCCCGATCCGCACGAGGCAGACGCGGTGCGGTATGCCTCCGAAGCCGATGTGCGAGCGGAACTCGAGAGAACGCCTGAAGCCTTCACGGCCTGGTTTCGTATTCTCTTCGAACCTACTGCTGCCGCTCTTGCGGACCTGCCGCGATGAAGAACGAGCGTGTAGTCGTCGTCGGGGCAGGGGTGGGCGGTCTCGCTGTGGCCATCCGGGCTGCGGCTGCGGGAAGGAAAGTGACCGTGGTGGAGCAGGCGGACGGGCCGGGAGGAAAGTTGCGGGAGCGGTGGGTGGGCGGGTACCGGTTCGATTTGG
>JBMTYE010000288.1:0-2428 GCA_049454255.1 Flavobacteriales bacterium | reverse complement strand
GCAGGACGATTCCAGTGTGCCGGTGAAAGACAATGGCTACTGGTACTACACGCGGTACGAACAAGGCAAGGAATACCCGATCTACTGCCGCAAGGCCGGAACCCTCGAGGCCCCTGAGGAGATTATGCTCGACGTCAATGCGATGGCAGAAGGGTTCAGCTACTATGCGGTGGGGGGAACATCCGTGAGCCCAGACAACCGGCTGCTCGTGTTCGGGGTGGATACGGTGAGCCGGCGGGAGTATACGCTGTACGTGAAGGATTTGGCCACGGGCGCCATCGCGAAAGAGTCCATCCCCACGACCGAAGGCGGCGCCACGTGGGCGAACGACAGCAAAACCTTCTTCTACACGAAAAAGGACCCCATCACGCTGCGGTCTTACCGCGTGTACAAGCATGAGCTCGGCACCTCTGCCGGCGCAGACCCGGTCGTCTATGAGGAAACGGACGAGACGTTCAGCGTGGGGGCCGGCAAGACTAAAAGCGACCGGTACCTGTTCATCGGATCGAGCTCCACGGTCAGCAGCGAGTGGCATTTCCTCGATGCGAACACGCCGTACGGCACATGGCAGGTTATCGAACCGCGGCAGCGCGACCTCGAGTATGCGGTGGACCACTTCGGAGACGACTTCTACATCGTGACGAACCGCAATGCGAAGAATTTCAAGCTGGTCAAGACGCCGGTGGCAAAGCCGGGATTGAAGAATTGGGCCGATGTGATTGCTCACCGCGAGGAGACGCTGCTCGAAGGCATCGAGATTTTCAAGGACCACCTCGTCGTGGAGGAGCGGACAGGCGGATTGACTCAACTTCGGGTGAAGCGGTGGGACGGCTCGGCCGACTGGTACGTGGAATTCAACGATCCCGCGTACACGGCATATGTCGGTGCAAACCCGGATTTCGACACGCAGCGCCTGCGGTTTGGGTATACCTCGCTGACGACTCCCACGTCGACCCTCGAAATCGATATGGCGTCGAAGGCGCAGGAAGTTTTGAAGCAGCAGGAAGTGGTCGGGGGTACCTTCAACGCCGACGACTACACCAGCGAACGCCTCCTCGTCAAAGCCGCCGACGGAACCGAAGTCCCGGTTTCTCTCGTCTACCGGAAGGATACCCCCAAATCCAAGGACAACCCGCTTCTCCTCTACGCCTACGGAAGCTACGGGTACAGCACCGACCCGTCGTTCTCCAGCACACGGCTGAGCCTACTGGACCGCGGATTCGTCTTTGCCATCGCCCACATCCGCGGAGGTCAGGAAATGGGCCGCTCGTGGTACGAAAACGGCAAGCTCTTCGCGAAGAAGAACACCTTCACCGACTACATCGACTGCGGTCGCGCGCTCGTCAACCTCGGATACACCTCGCCCGACCACCTCTATGGCATGGGCGGTTCTGCCGGTGGCCTGCTCATGGGCGCTGTCATGAACATGGCGCCTGACCTGTTCAACGGAATCATCGCTGCAGTGCCCTTTGTCGACGTCATCAACACCATGCTCGACGAGACCATCCCACTCACCACAGGCGAATTCGACGAGTGGGGCAACCCGAAGGACAAGGCCTACTTCGATTACATGTTGTCCTACAGTCCTTACGACAATGTCACAAAGATGGACTACCCCCACACGCTCGTGACCACGGGATACTGGGACAGCCAGGTGCAGTACTGGGAGCCCGCGAAGTGGGTGGCCAAACTCCGAGCCCACAAAACCGACGACAACCTATTGATCATGCACTGCAACATGGAAACCGGTCACGGAGGGGCCTCAGGCCGCTTCAAGCGCTTCCGGGAAACGGCCATGGAGTACGCATTCCTCCTCATGCTCGAAGGCACCATCTCATGAAATTCCGACGCCTCGTCCTCCAAGAGCTCCGCGAAGTCGAAGCCGAATTTGTCAAATTCCTCGCCGCCCAAGGCGTAACCTCTGACCTGTGGATACGCATGCAACGCGAGCCTCAGGTCCTTGAGGAACAACTCGATGCCTTCAGCGACCTCTTTTGGGAAAGCCGTCTTTCCGAAATCAACTACCTGATGCACGATGACGGCGAGCGCGTTTGGCACTTCTCCTTCGGGGATACCCAAGCGGTCTGTTTTGCTTTGAAAAAACCCGACGAGACGGGCATTCAATCGGCGGAAAGCGGCATCAAAACCTACGACCAGTCCGATCGTTCCAAGGAAATTTATGACCTCCTCGAACAAGGAGCCCAACCCGTCGATGGAAAGGCCTTCACTTCGCTCGCGGAGCGCACGAAAATCGATGACCCGGCCGCGGTGAGAGGGTGAGGACGAGGACGAGGTTGAGGTTGAGGGCGAGGGACCGCCTGGGTGAATTAACTCGAAACTCAGAACTCAAAACTCTCAACTGTAAACTATCGGCAAAGCCGCACAAACTCAAACTAAAACTCAAACTCAAACTCAAACTCCGATCCCA
>JBMTYE010000287.1:0-2436 GCA_049454255.1 Flavobacteriales bacterium | reverse complement strand
GCACGGAGGACGAGCTGGAACGGCTGGCCCGCGGACCCGATGTAGCGAAGGTGAGCCGGCGGGATTTGGCGGCGGTGGTGGCGCGCGGAGGATGGGGGGCGACGACGGTGAGCACGACGGTGTTCGGGGCGCAGCGGGCGGGCATTCGCGTGTTCGCGACGGGCGGCATCGGCGGCGTGCACCGCGGGGTGGAGGCGACGTGGGACATTTCGGCCGATCTGCCGGAAATCGCGGCGTCAGATGTGGCCGTGGTGTGTGCGGGGGCCAAATCCATCCTCGACCTCCCGAAGACCCTCGAAGCCCTCGAGACCGCGGGCGTTCCGGTCGTGGGTTGGCGTACGGACACCTTCCCGGCATTCTTCGTCCGCAGCAGCGGGATACCGGTTGTGCACCGGGCTGACGAGGCGGAGCAGGTGGCAGCGATGATGCGCGCGGCGACCGACCTCGGGCTGCGGGGCGGCCTGGTCGTGGCCGTGCCGGTGCCGGAGTCGGCGCAGGCGGACGCGGTGGCGGTGGAAGCCGCGACGGCTGCGGCGCTCGAGGCCGCCCGGGAACAGGGCGTCTCGGGAAAGGCGCTGACGCCGTTCCTGCTGAAGGACATCGCGGCGCGCACGGGGGGCGAGAGTTTGGCCGCGAACCGGGCCCTCGTCGTCCACAACGCAAGCGTGGCGGCGGCGATCGCGGTGGCCTTCGCGGGCACACGCGTCGTACCTTCGCGGCGATGAAAAGCGAAGCAACTTCTCCGCTGGTCAGCGAGGACATCGGCACGTTCCGGGCGCAACTCCTGCAGGACTACCGGCTGGCGTGCGTCAGCCGCGAGGCATCCCTGCTGGGCCGGAAGGAGGTGCTGGGCGGCAAAGCCAAATTCGGAATCTTCGGCGACGGCAAAGAGCTGGCACAGCTCGCCCTGGCCCGCGTAACCCGCCCAGGCGACTGGCGTTCAGGATATTACCGCGACCAAACCCTGATGCTCGCCCTCGACCTCATCGACGTGCGCGGCTACTTCGCGGCGCTGTACGCCGACGCGGACGTCGAACGCGAGCCCACCTCAGCGGGCCGCCAAATGAGCGGCCACTTCGCCACGCGGTTCGTCGACACCGACGGCACCTGGAGCGATCACATGGCGGGCTTCAACAGCTCGGCGGACATCTCGCCGACGGCCGGCCAAATGCCGCGTCTCCTCGGCTTAGCCCAGGCCTCGAAGGTGTACCGGGCCCTGCCGGAGTTAGCCGATGCGATGCCGCTGTTCACCCGCGGCGGCAACGAAATTGCCTTCGGTACCATCGGCGATGCGAGCACCAGCGAAGGAGCGTTTTGGGAAACCATGAACGCCGCCTGCGTGCTGCAGGTGCCGCTGCTGATGAGCGTATGGGACGACGGCTACGGCATCAGCGTCCCGAAGCGCTACCAAACCACGAAAGAGTCCATCTCCGAAGCCCTCTCCGGCCTCCGCATCGAAGACGGCTCGAACGGCATGTACATCTACCGGGTACGCGGCTGGGACTATCCGGCGCTCGTGGCCACCTACGAAGAAGCGGCCGCCCGGTGCCGGGAGGAACACGTCCCGGTCCTGGTCCACGTCGAAGAGGTCACCCAGCCCCAAGGCCACAGCACGTCCGGTTCGCACGAGCGCTACAAGACGCCCGAGCAACTCGAATGGGCAAAGGAATTCGACTGCATCGCGCAGTTCGAACGGTTCATCCTGCTCGAAGGGGCCGCCACGGCCGACGAATGTGCGGCGGTGCGGGAAGAGGCCCGGGCCGAGGTCCGTGCGGCAGCGCGGGCAGCGTGGGATGCGTTCCGCGCCCCCATCGAGTCCGAGCGGGCGGCCCTCGTCGAGCTGCTCCGCGCGTGGGGACGAACGGCAGAAGCCGATGCCTGTGCCCAACTGCACCACCCCGGTCGGGCGGAAATTCTCGCCGCTGCCCGCGCGGTGCTGCATGCCACGGCAGGGGAGGAGGGGGTCGAGCGCGCGGCGGTAGCGGCCTGGGTGGAAGCCCGTGGAGCCGAGAATGCCGCGCGGTACAGCGCTCACCTCTACAGCGAAGGCCAGGACAGTGCCCTCGCGGTAGCTCCGGTGGCCGTGCGGTACGAAGAGGATGCCCCGTTCGTCGATGGCCGGCAGGTGCTGAACCGCAACTTCCAGGAGGTCTTTGCCCGGCGGCCGGAGGTCCTGACGTTCGGCGAAGACACCGGGAAAATCGGGGGAGTCAACCAGGTGATGGAGGGCATGCAGGAGCGCTTCGGCGAAATCCGCGTGAGCGATACGGGCATCCGCGAGCTGACCATCCTGGGCCAAGGCATAGGGCTGGCCATGCGCGGCCTCCGGCCCATCGCGGAAATTCAGTACCTCGACTACCTCTTCTACGCCTTGCAGATCATGCGGGACGACCTGGCCACCGTGCGGTACCGCAGTGCCGGAGGCCAAAAGTCCCC
>JBMTYE010000286.1:0-2458 GCA_049454255.1 Flavobacteriales bacterium | reverse complement strand
GGTCCGGCATGAACTGAATGACAGAACTGCCGTCCCACACGAAGTCGAAATCGCCGTCGTTCACGAAGCACATGGGCGTCTTGTAATCGGAGTTGTAGACCGGTCGTGAGCTCTGAATCTGCAAGTTGCCCTTGAAATTCGTCGGATTCACTGCTTCGGTGATCGTGAGTTGCATCGTGCACTCGATGCGCTCTTCCATGCGGAAATCATCGGAAGTCCAGCGTCTGCCGTTGATGAACTCTCGGATGGAGGACTCGAGCGACTCGATGACCGTCGCTTCGAGGTTCGAAATCTGGGGAGCGATGACGTTGACGGTGCAGTTGAGTTCCTGGGCGGTTCCAGCGGCAAGTGCCCCGGAAAACAGTGTGGCGAGGAGGAATCGCTTCATGGCGTTGTGCACAAGGGAATGAGGTGCTGGATGAGCGCGTGCGCTGCATCCCGCTTGGCCTGCATCTCAAAGGTATGTGAATTCCCATCCCGCATCAGGAGGGTCAATTCACCAGCGTCCGCGCCAAATGCACCGCCGTCGTCGGCCGTGGTGTTGTAGACGATGAAATCCAGGTCCTTCCCGCGGAGCTTTTCCCAGCCCATTTCCAGGTTGCGCCCGGAATCGAGGGCGAATCCTCCGATGCACTGGCCAGGGAGCCGCGCGGAAGCCACGGTTGCCAGGATGTCTGGATTCGGAATGAGGTCGAGCTGGCTGGGCAACTCGTGCCGGCGGAGTTTTCGATCCGCGGACAGGGCAGGACGCACATCGGCAACGGCGGCGACCCCGATGAACAGACTGGCGTGGTGCATGCAGCGCGTGACCGCTTCGTGCATTTGGACTGCGGTTTCGACGTGAACCACTTCGGCCAAACCGGGAGGCACCGGAACACTGACAGGACCGCACACCGCAGTTACTTCAGCCCCTGCATCCCGCAATGCTTCGCACACAGCAAATCCCATTTTTCCCGAACTCCGGTTGCCGAGGAAACGCACGGCATCGATGGGTTCGTGTGTCGGCCCGACGGTAACGAGCGCGCGAAGTCCGTGGAGCGGGAGGGAAGCAGCAATCCACGCCTCGAGGGCATCGGCAAGTGCCACCGGTTCCACCATCCGTCCCTTGCCTTCGAGTCCACTGGCAAGCGGCCCGGATTCAGGCTCAAACACCTCGATGCCGCGCTCCCGCAGGCACGCCAAATTCGCCGCTGTCGCAGGATGGGCGAACATGTCTAAATCCATCGCCGGCGCCACCGCCACCGGACACCGGCTGCTCAAAAACACGGCTTGCAGGAAGTTCGAACAGCTGCCCGCGGCGAAGGCGGCGCAGGTTTCAGCCGTAGCCGGTGCGACCAGCATCACATCGCCCCACAGTCCCAGGTCCACATGGTTCGTCCAGGTGCCTTGGTTGCGGTCTTCCGTAAAGTCGCTGTACACCCGGTGTCCGGTAAGCGTCGCAAACGTGAGCGGCGCTATAAACTCTTGAGCAGCTGCGGTCAAAACGACGCGCACCTCAGCTCCCCGGCGCATCAGCTCCCGAGCCAGAACGGCGGATTTGTAGGCGGCGATGCTGCCGGTGACGCCCAGCAACACCCTGCGGCCGTGCAGTACGGAACGGCCTGTCATCGGAACTCAGTGTGCTGCCTCGGTCCGCTCTAGGGCCGGCTGTGCAGCGGGTTTCTCCTCGTAGATGTGCAGCATGTTCTGCTTCAGCTCCGCAATCGCAATGCTGTGAGGCTTCGGCAAACGCTCGTAAAATTTGGAGATCTCGATTTGCTCGCGGTTCTCGAACACCTCGTCGAGCGAATCCGTGGGCGCCACGAATTCTTCGAGTTTGTGACCTAACTCCGTCCGCAGCTCGGTCGCGATTTGGTTGCTCCGCTGGCTCAGCACCACGATGGTTTCGAAGAGGTTGCCGGTACCGTTTTGCTCGAGGTTGTAGGTGTCCCGGGTCTCGGTGGTCTTGTCCGCTTTAACGCTCTTGAAGTTCATGGCGAAGGGGGGCTGGTGGTTCCTGCTTCCTTGAGTTCATCCATCTGCCGGATGCACGCGTCGTAGATACGCTGGGCACCCTCGGAGTGTGCACTCTTCGGATAGCGGGCGACAAAATTATGAAAAGCAGCTATGGCTTCGCCGTACCGCTCGATTTTTCTTCGGTCGGTGCTGAGTCGGGCATACTGGTAGGCGGCATCGAGGATGAGCCATTGGGCCTCCTCGCGGTGGGGCGAGTCCGGGTGGTCACGCAGGTGCTGGGCCAGGGCGAGCGTGGCGGCTTTGTAGTGCTGGGTGGTGTGGTAAAGAGCGGCGAGCTCGAAGTCTTTGTCGTCGAGTTTGCGACGCAACGTGCTGACTAATAGTTGGCTGGTGTCCCGACGTGCGCTAGCGGGGTACCGGTTCATGAAGAGTTGGAGTTCTTCGATGGCGGCGCGGGTTTCGGTTTGGTCAAGCTAAGCTTGCGGACTCAACCGGTAGCTGC
>JBMTYE010000285.1:0-2461 GCA_049454255.1 Flavobacteriales bacterium | reverse complement strand
TGAAAGCCCGAAGGACACAGGCCGCGGGGATCGGAGACCGCCGCGAAGGTGTAGAGCAGGCCCGCCTTCGGAGAGTCGGGATAGCGCGTGGGAGCGACATAGCCGGAGCGGCCGGAAGACCACATGGCATTGTCTGGGGCTGTGGCGATGGGTTCGCCGGTCCGGTAGGCTTCGGCAGCGAGGTTGCGGTCGAACCAGCAGGCGCCACCGAGGTCGATGAGCCCGTAGGTAGTGCCTTGGTAGTCGAGGGAAACCCGCGAGCATCCACCAGGACGCTGGGCAAGCAGGGCAACAGGCGTTGCGAGAAGAACGCAGGTAGCGAGCAGAATGCGCATGGAAAAAGAGGTTGTTCACGGCCTACGAAAGAACAGCCCGGAAGGTTGCAGGAGCCGAGCAGTATGCAGACGGAGGCCGGGAGTTTGTGGGTGGGGTATCTTTGGGCTCATGCACGTGCATGAGCTACACCCCCCTCAGCTTTGGGCTGCCTTCGCCGCCCTCAACGCTGTACCGCGCGCCTCGAAACGGGAAGAGCAGGTCCAAACGCACATTATGAACGCCCTGCGCGCGCTGGGACTCGAGCCACGCCGCGACGCCGTGGGCAACATCGCCGCCTCGAAACCGGCCACCCCCGGCATGGAAAACCGGCCGAAGGTCATCCTGCAGGCGCACCTCGATATGGTGCACCAAAAGAACGCGGACACCGTGTTCGACTTCAACACCGAAGGGATCCGGATGCGGGTGGACGGGGATTGGGTCCGGGCGGAAGGCACGACCCTCGGGGCAGACAACGGCATCGGGGTGGCCGCCATCCTTGCCGTGCTCGGCGCGAAGGACGTGGCGCATCCGGCGCTCGAGGCGCTATTCACCTGCGATGAAGAAACCGGAATGACCGGGGCGCTGGGCCTGCAGCCGGGGTTCGTCGAAGGCGCGATCTTGCTCAACCTCGACACGGAAGACGACGACGAGTTCTCCATCGGCTGCGCCGGCGGGGTGGACGTCACCTCGTCCGGGGAGTACGCCTCCGCCACCCCCACCGGCACCCACGGACTGCGGATTGCGGTGCGCGGGGCCACCGGCGGGCACTCCGGCATGGACATCCACCTCGGGCGGGCGAATGCAAACAAGGTGCTGAACCGGCTGGTCGCGGCGGCGTGGGAGGACTGCGGGCTGGAGATTGCGTCGTGGGACGGCGGGGGCCTGCGCAACGCCATTCCCCGCGAGTCAGCGGTGTGGGTGGCGGTCGAAGATGCCGCGGGCGTGCGGGCCGCGCTCGAGCGGGCGTTCGCGCCGGTGCGCGAGGAGTACCGCACCACGGACCCGGGGCTGCGCCTCGAGGTGGCTGATGCGGAGGTGCCGGGACAGGTGATGCCGCGGGAGGTGCAGGAGGCGCTGGTTTGGGCCGTGGCCGCGTGCCCGAACGGCATCCACCGCATGAGCCCCGACGTGCCCGGCCTCGTCCAAACCTCGAACAACCTCGCCCGGATCCAGGCGGCCGACGGCCACGTCTCCATCAACTGCCTCTGCCGCAGCTCGGTGAACAGTGAAAAGGACGACCACGCCCGCAGCATCGCGGCGGCCTTCGCCCTCGCCGGCCTGGCCACCGACTTCGGCGGCTCCTACCCCGGCTGGACCCCGAACCCGAACAGCCCCATCGTGGCCCTGATGCGCGGCCTGTACGTCGAGCGGTTTGCCTCGGAACCGCGCATCCAGGCGTGCCACGCCGGACTCGAATGCGGCATCCTCGGCGGCGCGCTGCCCGGCTGCGACATGGTGAGCTTCGGGCCCACCATCCGCGGCGCACACAGCCCGGACGAGTGCGTCTCCGTGCCGTCGGTCGCGAAGTTTTACGGCTTTTTCCTTGACGTGCTCGCCCACATCCCCGCTGCATGAAGCCGCTCATCCTGGTGACAAACGACGACGGCATCACCGCCGGCGGCATCTGTGCCCTCGCGGAGGCGGTCCTCCCCTTCGGCGACGTCGTCGTGGTCGCGCCCGACAGCCCCCAAAGCGGCATGGGCCACGCCGTCACCATCAACACCATCCTCAGGCTCGAGCAGCAGCGCTTCCCGGTGGCCGGCATCGACCGGGCGTGGTCGACCAGCGGCACCCCGGCGGACTGCGTGAAGCTCGCCATCTTCCACCTGCTCGACCGCAAGCCGGACCTCGTGGTGAGCGGCATCAACCACGGCTCGAACAGCTCGATCAACGTCATCTACAGCGGCACCATGTCCGCGGCCGTGGAGGGCGCCGTGGAGGGCATCCCGTCCATCGGGTTCAGCCTGTGCGATTACCGGGCGGATGCCGACTTTTCGCCGTGCGTTCCTATCGTCCAAACCCTTGTCCGCCAGACGCTTGAGCGCGGACTCCCCACCGGGACCTGCCTGAATGTCAACATCCCGAAGCTGCCGGCCGAAGACCTCCAGGGCATCCGCATCTGCCGCCAAAGCGCGGGATACTGGGC
>JBMTYE010000284.1:0-2464 GCA_049454255.1 Flavobacteriales bacterium | reverse complement strand
AACTCATCACCCGCGTCCTCACCACCACAATACATCCATAAACTCAAACGAGCCGCGCAGCGGCGAAAACTCAAACTCAAACAAGAAGGGCCATCCCGTTGGACGACCCTCCCCTGTTGAATGAAAACAAGTAAACTGTTGCAGGGCACCCGGCCCCACGATTGCTGAAACGGGAGGGGTTCCGGGAAAGTTTCGTTTTTCTCAAAAATTTTGAGCAACCGCCTCGACAGCGCGGCGCGCGGGCGTCAGCGGATGCGGTCGGGGTTGTCCGCGAGGAACGCCTTCCAACCCCCAGAACCCCGCTGCATCCGCGGAGAGGAGGCGGCAAAGTGGTGGCAGAGGGCGACGGCGACCCCGTCGCTGCCGTCGAGTTCCTTCGGAAACACGTCGAGCGGCACGTTGAGGGTGCGGGCGACCATGGCGCGGACCTGCTCTTTGCTGGCGGAGCCGGCGCCGGTGATGGCCTGCTTGATGCGCGTCGGGGCATATTCTGCAACTGGGATGTCGCGCGCGAGGGCGGCCGCGAGCACGACCCCTTGGGCGCGCCCGAGCTTGAGCATGGACTGCACGTTTTTCCCGAAGAACGGCGCCTCGACCGCGAGGTGGTCGGGCATGTGGGCCTCGATCAGGGCGCTGATCCGGTCGTGGATGCGCTTGAGCTTGACGGCGTGGTCGGGGTATTTGGCCAAATGCAAAACGCCCACTTCCACCAGCTCGACCTCCTTGCCGCGGCTGCGCACCACGCCATAGCCCATGACGGTCGTGCCCGGATCGACCCCGAGCACGGTGCGCGGCTCGGGAACAGGGGGAGGGGTGGCAGCGGCCATCGTGGCTCGAAGGTACATTTGCGCATGCGGGTTTCGACATCATTCCAGCTCGGGCTGCCGGGCAGGTGGATCGTCTCGGCGGTGGCGCTGGGCT
Source organism: Flavobacteriales bacterium (assembly GCA_049454255.1). Taxonomy (GTDB): domain Bacteria; phylum Bacteroidota; class Bacteroidia; order Flavobacteriales_D; family Sanyastnellaceae; genus CAMCYM01. Next base: position 1,543 of record JBMTYE010000284.1, on the reverse strand, counting down.
ATGTGGTTTGGACGTTAGACGGACACGGCGTGCTGCGCGGACCGGGGCCGCCGGCGGATGTGCGGTGGCTCGCCGTCGCGGTGGCTGGGCTGCCGCTGAATCTCGGTTTTGAGGTGGCCAAATGGATGCGGCTGACCCACGTCCGGACCGGTCCCGCGATCCGCCAGGTCCTTGTAGGTGCGGCGGCCGGGTTCCTCACCCCGAACCGGATCGGCGATGGCTTCGGGCGGGCGGCGGCGGCGGCACCGGAAGACCGCGAACGCGCCATGCGCGCCTGGACCACCTCAGCCGGAGCCCAAGCGCTGGTCACCCTCGCCGCCGGTGCCGGCGCCCTGCTGGCCGCCGACCGCCTCGGCTGGGCCCTCCTCGCCACCCTCGCCGCCTTCATCGGCACCCGCCTCTTCCTCAGCTGGTCCCCTCTCGTCACGCCGTGGACCTCCGCCGAGCCGGTCCCCGCCCGCCTCCGCGCCGAGGCCCTCCTCTGGAGCTCCGCCCGCTACGCCGTTTTCACCGCCCAATTCCTCGCCGCCCTCATCGCCTTCGGCATCCTCCCCCCCGACCCGTCGGCCGCCGCCGCCGCCGTGCCCGACATCGCCACGGTTTGGCTCTGCAACACGCTCGTTCCCACGGCTGCCCTCGGCGAACTCGGCGTCCGCGAGGCCCTTACCCTCGCCGTTCTCGACCCCGCCGCCCCCATCGCCGCCGGTGCCGCGGCGGCCGCCTTCTGCGTTTGGGCCATGAACCTTGCCGTTCCCGCCACCCTCGGCGCCCTCCTCTTCACCCGCCGCCCATGACCGCCGCCTTGCTCGCGGCCTGCCTGACAGCCCCGGTCCTGGCCTTCTACGCCGTCACACTCCGCCGCTGGCGCGGCTGCGCCGCGCAGAACGAGGTCGAGAACGAGGTTGAGGTCGAGGTCGCAAACACCGCCCCGCCTCAAACTCCAACTCAAACTCAAACTCTGACCACCCTCCTCCCCGCCCGCAACGAAGCCCACCGCCTGCCGGGGGTACTCGCCGACCTGCAGGCGCAGGATCCGCCGGTGCGCATCGTGGTGGTGGACGACGGCAGTACAGACGGGACGGCGGACGTGGCGCGGGCGTGGGGCGCGGAGGTCGTGGCGGCGGAGGGCGTGGGGAAGAAAGCGGCGCTGCGCACAGGGATGGCGCGGTGCAGCACGCCGAGGGTGGTAACCCTGGACGCCGATGTGCGGATGCAACCGGGGTGGTCCGCCGGTGTGCTGGCGGCCATCGCGGCGCATCCGGAGGCGGCGTGCCTCGTGTTGCCTGTGCGGCTCGGGCCGGCGCGGACGCTGCTGGAGCGGTTGCAGGCGCTGGACTTTGCGGCGGTGCAGGCGTGGAGCGGGGCGGAGGCGCGGCGCGGGCGTCCGGTGATGGCCAGCGGGGCGAACCTGGCGTTCCGGCGGGAGGTTTGGCCGGCAGAGGCGCTGCGGCCGGAGTACGATTCGGGCGACGACGTGTTCGCCGTGCAGGCCCTCGTGGCGGCCGGGGAGCAGGTGGTGGCGGTGGAGGACCGGCGGGCTGGG
>JBMTYE010000283.1:0-2492 GCA_049454255.1 Flavobacteriales bacterium | reverse complement strand
CGTCGCGCCCCCAAATGAAGGAGATTGACCGTTTGGACTACTATACAACCCTCGGAATTCGTACGTTCAGCCGTCACGATTACATGCAGGTCTTCAAGCACATTTCCACCGCAACTGCGAGCCGAGATCTTGCGAAAGGAGTGCAGTTAGGCCACTTCGAAAAGGACGGACGAGGGAACCAAACCACCTACACCGTGCGCGCCCGCCCGCTGTGACCGTCGGGAGGGATGAAAACGCGAGTACCTGCGTTTTCATTGGAACAAAAACGGGATACTTGCAGTAGAAGCCTAATCCGAAAATGAAGCAGATATATCTCACGAGCATTGCATTCCTGAAAGGAATCATTTTGGCGATGCGGCCGCACATTTTTCTCGGTTGGCTCGAGCATGCATTGCGCATTCAATCCAGCACATTGATGCTTTCAAAGTGGATTGCTGACCAAAACAAGCACGACGTCTTCAACGACTTCTATGCTCCATTCCGGGACTATTCGAAGCGGCGGTTGCTCCATCAGCATGTGGTAGACCGGTTCGGATTGAACGAGGAGGCGATTGATTATTTAGAGTTTGGGGTGTGCAATGGAGATTCCTTCAGGTGGTGGCTCGAGCATTGCCTTCACCCGGAGAGCCGGTTCTACGGATTCGACACGTTCGAGGGGCTGCCAGAGAAATGGGGAGCATTCGAAATGGGCGCGATGGCAGCGAACATCCCGATTATAGAGGGCAACCGACACGAGTTCATTCAGGGGCTGTTCCAGGAAACCATGCAGCCCTTCTTGCATCGGACGCGCCTGGATACCGGCCGCCGGAAGGTCATTCATCTCGATGCCGACCTGTTTTCCTCTACGCTGTTCGTGCTCACGAGCCTAGCTCCTCACCTGAAGCCGGGCGACATCCTATTGTTTGATGAGTTCAACGTTCCGAACCACGAGTTTTTGGCATTCCACATGTTCACGGAATCCTTCTACGTCAAGACGAAACTCATCGGGGCAGTGAACAACTACTACCAGACCGCGCTCGTGGTCGAATCGTGCTGACGAAGCCGACCGAGGGTTACGTCAGCGCCCGGACAAGCAGGACGATGCAGCAAATCAGGAAGAGGAGGAAGCTGATCTTGTTGATGCCGTGCATGACCCGCAAGTTGACCCCTTCGCCTTCCTTGCGGTGGAAGAGGTTGAGCGGGTTGAGGTAGTAGAGGAGGCGGCGCAGGAACTCCATGGCAGAGGGGGAGAGGCGGAGGGTTAGGAGCGGCCGTTGCGGTGCGCGATGACCGAGATCTCAACGCGGGCTCCACGGGGCAATCCCTTGACGAATACCGCCTCGCGTGCCGGGAATGGTGCGGGCATGAGTTCGCGGTAGGCCGAATCCATGCCGCCGTAGTCCTCGGCATCGATCAGGAAAACCGTGGCTTTGACGACGTGGCTGAGCGAAAGTCCGGCACCCTCGAGGACGGCGCGGACGTTGGAGAGGCTTTGGCGCGTGGCGGCTTCGACGGTGTCGCCGACGAGGGAGCCGGTGGCGGGGTCGAGCGGGATTTGGCCGGACACGAACACGAGGTCGCCGGCCGCCACCGCGTGGCTATAGGCCGCTACAGGCGCTGCGGCTTGCGCAGAGGAAGTTGCATCTGACATAGCTGCGAAGCTACGGCTTGCCGACCTTTGTGCCGTGCGCATTTTGCTCATCGACAACTACGATTCGTTCACGTGGAACCTCCACCACGCGCTGGTTTCCGCGGACGCGGGCGTGGAGGTGGACGTGCACCGCAACGATGCGCTCGTTCCGGCCGGCATTGTAGGCTACGACGGGGTTGTGATTTCGCCCGGCCCCGGTCTGCCCCGGGAGGCCGGCCAAACGCTAAACGCCCTCACCGTCGCCACCGCCCACCGCATGCCAGTCCTCGGTGTCTGCCTCGGCATGCAGTCCATCGCCGAACACTTCGGCGGCACCCTCCGCAACCTGCCCGACGTCCTCCACGGCGTTGCCACCCCCCTCACCGACTTCGAATCCACCGGCCTCTTCGCCGGCATCCCCGCCCCGCCCCAGGTCGGCCCCTACCCCAGCTGGTCGTGGCCGAGGCCGCCCTCCCCCGCGTCCTGCGCGGCACCGCCCGCCACCTCGCCGGCCTCCCCATGGCCCTCGCCCACACCACCCTCCCCATTGTCGCCGTCCAATTCCACCCCGAATCCGTCCTCACCCCCGAAGGCCCGCGCATGATCCGCAATTGGCTTGCGCACGTCGCCGCCTGGCGCACCCTCCACCCCGCCGAACGCGCAGGCGTCCCGGTCTGGAAGTAGGGGTGAGCGGCGCTGCGCGCCGCTGGTTGAGGGTGAGAACGAGAACGGGCGGCGCTGCGCGCCGCAGGTTGAGGACGGGGTGGCACTGAGCCGCCAAACTCAAAACTGCCAACTCAAACTAGCCGCGCAGCGGCGAAAAACTGCAAACTGCAAACTGTAAACTGAAAAGGGGCTCGAGCGCCTTTCGATCGCCCGAACC
>JBMTYE010000282.1:0-2515 GCA_049454255.1 Flavobacteriales bacterium | reverse complement strand
CACGGTTGTGCGCCGCCATTTTGGGCCGCCACGACACGGGCCCCGCGCCGCCGTTTTCGACCGCCGTCAACACCGCGGGGCTTACGGCGTTAACGTGTTTCGACAGCCGCTTCCGCCGGGCCTCCGGTTGCGGCGTCAGTGGCCACCGGAAAGCGTTTGTTGTTTTCGACAACTGCCTGTGGTCCGGTCACCTCCACTGCCACGTCCTGCGGGTTATCGGAGAACGCCACCGTGCCGACAACCTCAACCGGTCGCTGGCAGTCTCGGATCACGATCGCGGTGCCGAGAAAGTGCGACACACTGGTATCGGCCACCCGCACAGCCTTCGCCCCCTGAGCAAACACGGCATGTCGCCAACGGTCGCTGCGGTTGTCGTTGCAGATCAGCGAGGAGCCTGCCTGAACCCAGATCGCGAAGTTGGGTGGACCACCCTGTCGCGGTTCGGTGCCCTCAAAGTGATTGCCCGAGATATTCGCCGTACCCTCCAGCAACACCCCTGCGACACCGCCACCCGTCAAACGGTTGTCGACGAGCACCGCCGTTGAGCCATCCCGAATCGCCACTAGCGGGGGCATGCCTCCGCTACGGCTGAGCGTATTGTGGGCGGCGTAGACCTCCGCACCATGCCGTACCCCGATTGCCACTGTCGCGTTTTCCAGGCAGCGATTTCCAAGCAGTACCGCCGACGCTCCCTCCTGCACACCGATGCCTGAAAGCCCGTTCTCGCGACACTCATTGTCGCTCACTACCGCTCGGGCCCCACTCTCCACACCAATGCCCGCTGCCGCGTTTCGAAGGCACGTGTTGCCCCGAAGGATCGGCTCGGCGTCATCACGAACCCCAATGCCAGCCATGTCGTTCTCGTAGCAGTTGTTTTTTTCCACCACAGGACAGGTGTCGCTGCCGGTTCGAATGCCGATCCCCGCACGCCGATTCCCATAGCAGGTGTTGCCCCGGACCACCGGAGAGGCCCCCTCACTAATCCCGATGCCGGCCCGCAGGTTGGCGTAGCAGGTGTTGTTGATCACCAGCGGATCGGCACCACCTTCATGCCCAATACCGGCGTAGAAGTTCTCAAAGCAGACATTCCCTTCAATTACGGCGGTCGAGCCCCGCATCGACCCGATACCGCCGCCCATGTTGCGGTAGGCCACGTTCCGCACGATGTGGGGCGCGACGCGGATTCCCTCGCCTCCCTCAATGGCGATGCCGGTGTAGCCGGTGTGGTGCACAATGTTGTGACTCACCGTGCAGTGCGTGATCCGGTCGATCGAGACGCCGGCGGTGCCCGGAGCGCCAATCGCCTCCTTCTCCTGCTCTTCCCCCTGCGTGGCGTGGTGCTGCTGCCAGCGAACGTCGTCGTAGTGGCCCACACCGGTGATGGTGAAACCGTCCAGCGTAGAGCCCTCGGCCATCATGACGCCGGGGTCGGTGACCTTCGCCGAAGTGCCGCCGGTCACGGTGCCGTTGGTCACGTCGCCATCGATGATCGTTCCGTTGATGATCGTGGCCTCAGCCCGCCGCAGGCCCAACTTACCCTTGGCGTCGTCCCCCTCGCTGCGAACCGTGATGCCTGCCTTGAGCCGAATCCGCTCTCGGTAAGTGCCCGCGGCCACGAGCACCGTATCTCCAGGAGCGGCCGCGTCGATGCCCGCCTGAATGGTCGGTTGCTCAGCGGGCACCCGCACCGTTGCCGCCAGCAGTCTGGGGCTGCCCGTGTGAACTGCAGCGACCGCCGCCACAAGCACCGCAGCAAACCTCAGCGAGCCGACGTATCGACCGTCTGTTCTCATGGAAACGCTCAACATCGATCGGCCTCTTCGTAGGCGCTGGGCTCGCGCGATGGGGAAGAAGAAAGACCACCCTGCTTCCAGCCAGCTAAACGCACACCGTCCCCAAAAACTGCGTTGCGGTCCCCCTGCACGCAACAGATCACAACTTCTCGCAGGATAACGGATAGCCCGGTCGAAGGCTTCTACACGACCGGTTCCCGGCTCGTGAGCGGTGTGTTCCCGTCTCCCGGCCCCCAAAAGCAGTTCCCAAAACGCCTGGCTTCCCGCCTGGAGTGGCGTTTTTGTGTCGTCGGCGCGGAGTCTCTCCGAGTCCGGCCGCCTGGCGGCTTGGTGGTGCCCTCGCGTCCGGCAGCGATCAGAGACTGTGAATGTCGATCACGGGCAGCTCGTCGGGCGACGCCTGAAAAATCGCCCGGTCGTCACGCACCTGCACGAGCTCGGCCCAATCGGTGGGTGGGCCGCGGGCGGGCGATACTGGCGGCGGTTCGAGTGGTTCGCCCAGGTGGGTGAGGATCTTCCGGATCGGTCCGGGCTCCGTGATGAATGCGATACCCTGATCCCCTGGCCCGGACACAGTTCCATCGCTGGAATTGCGTCCTTCCGGCCGTCACGCAGGATCCGATCGGCGAACTGCAAAGAATGCGTCGCTCGGGCCGCACCGATGTCGGCGACTTGGAGGTGGCCGTGAACGCTCTGAGGCCCGTCTCGGGGGCGGTTTAAAG
>JBMTYE010000281.1:0-2525 GCA_049454255.1 Flavobacteriales bacterium | reverse complement strand
AGGAGGTTGATGCAACCTACGCAAAATCCGCACCTCCCGTCCTGAGTCCATCGCTGCAGAAGCGATGGTGTGTGCGAAAAGGGCTTCGTCCACGGCTTGGGAACACGAAAAAGTAAAGAGCAGCGCCCCCGGATCCATGGTCCGCAGTGCTGCAAGATTGATCCGCTTGTAGGCCTGTACTGCACGGTGGCGAGCACTGTGGTTTTTCGCAAAAGCAGGCGGGTCGAGAACGACTACGCCATATCCAGCTACGCCATTCTTGAGGAACTCCAGCGCGTCAGCCTGAATGATATGGTGTTTTTCATCTGCAAATCCATTGCGGATGATGTTTTCGCGTGCGAGGGACAGCGCTGCGGCAGAACTATCGAGGCTAGTCACCTCTACGGCGCCGCCTTGCAAAGCGGCAACCGAAAATCCTCCCGTATAGCTGAACACATTCAGCACCTTGTGACCGCGGGCATAGTCGCGCACAAAGTCCCGGTTATCGCGCTGGTCGAGGAAGAATCCAGTTTTTTGGCCACCTACCGGATCGACGAGGTAAACACGACCACTTTCTTCGGCGATTGCGCCGCCTTCCATGGCTGGTCCGGCAATCCATCCATCCGAATACGGTGTTTCCGGACGGTGGTGCAATGCCTTTGCACTCTTGTCGTAGATACTCAGCTCCAGCGGCGCACAGGCGCGTTGCAATCCTGCCACTGTCCAGTCCCGTAGCCGGGCCATGCCCCAACTGTGGTGCTGAATGACCGCACACGAGCCATAGAGGTCCACCACAAGGCCAGGCAGGCCATCGCCTTCGCCGTGGATGAGCCTGCAAGAGGTTTGGCCGACCGCATCCCACAGTCCCCAGCGTTTCCGCGCAGCGACGGCAGAGGCAATGCGGTTCGACCACCAAGCTTCATCAGGAGGTGCGCCTGCGCCGAAGGTGAGCATGCGGACTGCAATGCTCGCATCTGCTGCAAACAACCCGAAGCCGAGGCGTTCGCCCGCAGCGCTTCGAACTTCCACCAAATCTCCATCGGAGGGTGGGCCGGACCAGCGAGCGATCGCTCCACTGAAGAGCCAAGGGTGACGGCGGCGAAGCGACGCGTCTTTGTCGCGCCGGAGAATGGCATGGGGCACTTCCACGGACCGAAGGTACGGGGTCAACTGAGGTAGACCGTGTGCCCGCTTGTGGTGAGCGCATTTTCTTCGCGCAGGGCGCGGAGCTCTTCCACAAGGGCATCGCGTTGCAGCGGGGAGGCCTTCCGGATGAGCACCTGTGCATCGATGCCAGATGCGGGCACGTTTGAACGGATCCAGTCGCGCATCGCTCGAGGGTCATGGCTGCACCGGTCGCATACCCCGCACGGTGTGGGGGCGGGTTCCCCGAAGTAGCGATCGAGGGCGGCACTGCGGCAGGAAGAGGAAGAGCAGTAGGTGAGGAGGTCCTGCCATTTGGCCTGCACGGCCTGGTGGCGTACTGGGGCGAGGGAGGTCGGAAGGGGAAGGGACGCGGCAGGGATGCGGTGACGCAGCCACGTGATGCGCAAGCCGGGCGGGGTAGGCTTCCACTCCAGCACACCCCGGCGGTCAAACCGTTCGAGCAGCTCCCGGATGGCAGCTTCGGGCACGTGCAATCGGGCAGCAAGGTGGCCGGGATCGAGCGCAAACGGAGTTTGCCGGTGGGGCAAGAGGGTGCGCAAGAGTTCGCGGGCAATGCGGTCATCTCCGGCGACGATGCTGAGGTCTGAAGCACCGATGAACAAGACGACCTCGCCCGCTCGACCCTGTGGAGTGGCCCGCACGGAAAGGTAACCGGCCCGAGCGCAGGCTTCAAGCGCGGCGCCGGCGGTGGCGAAGGAAACGCCGTGGGCATGGGCCCACCCGTGCAGGTCAAAGGGCGTCGGGCGATCGGGTAGATCCCCGATTGCAACGTCACCTTGGTTTGCGGCGGCCTGGTAGACAGCACGCACGAGGGACAGATCAGGAAACCGTTCGTGGAGTCGACGTTCCGTTCGCTGCTGGGCCAGTTCGGTAGGGAAGAGGATGCACCGCGAAGGGAGACCGTCACGGCCAGCCCGTCCGGCTTCCTGGACGTAACTCTCCAAATCCGGCGGCAAGTGGGCATGAAAACCCCACCGAACATCCGGTTTGTCGATGCCCATTCCGAAGGCACTGGTGCAGGCGAGTACGCGCACCGAGCCGTCAAGCCAAGCTCTGAGTCGCGTGTCCTTCGTTGACTTCGGGAGTCCGGCGTGGTAGGACTCTGCCCGTATTCCCATGGACTTCAGTCGCACAGACCACTTCTCTGAATCGACACGGGTGCCGACGTAAACAAGTCCCGTTCCCGCGGCCTGCGTGGCGGCCTCAAGCAACGTGGCCTCGGGATCTCCGAAGCGCACGATGCCGTAGGCGAGGTTCGGCCGGCGCATCGGCGAACGGTGAACCTGCGCATGGTGCAGGCCGAGTTGCGCAAGGATGTCCTGGACGACTTCAGGGGTGGCCGTCGCTGTGAATGCGCCCCACACCGCATCGGAAATCGC
>JBMTYE010000280.1:0-2543 GCA_049454255.1 Flavobacteriales bacterium | reverse complement strand
GGTCACGAAGTCGAAGTTCGACAACAAGTACGGCTGCCGGGAGTCGGCGGTGGATGCCATCCGCCGTGCGACGGACCTCATGATGGCCGGCAAGGTCGCTGCGGTGGCCGGATACGGCGACGTGGGCAAGGGCACTGCGGACTCGCTGCGCAATGCGGGATGCCGCGTGATCGTGAGCGAAATCGACCCGATCTGCGCGCTGCAGGCGGCGATGGACGGCTACGAAGTGAAGAAGATGCTCGATGCGGTGGCCGAGGCGGACATCGTGGTGACGGCGACTGGCAACCGCGACATCATCACCGAAGCGCACTTCCTGCGCATGAAGGACAAGGCCGTGGTGTGCAACATCGGCCACTTCGACAACGAAATCGATGTCGCGTGGCTGAACGGCAAGTGGGGCCACACGAAGGACACCATCAAGCCGCAGGTGGACCTGTACACCGTGAACGGCAAGGACATTATTCTGCTCGCCGAGGGCCGGCTAGTGAACCTCGGCTGCGCCACGGGCCACCCGAGCTTCGTGATGTCGAATAGCTTTACGAACCAGACGCTCGCCCAAATCGAACTCTGGAACAACGCGGCTGCCTACAGCAACGAAGTGTACACCTTGCCGAAGCACCTCGACGAGCAGGTGGCCCGGTTGCACCTGGCGAAAATCGGTGTGGAGCTCGACGAGCTGACGCCGTCGCAGGCCGCCTACATCGGCGTCCCGGTGCAGGGTCCGTTCAAGTCCGACGCGTACCGGTACTGATCCCTGCATGGGGGTGTCACGGCTCCGTGCCCTCTGGGACCGAGACCGGGTGCTGTTCCGCTTTCTGCTGACCGGCGTGGGGGGGTATGCGGTTTGGCATGTCCTGTATACCGCTGTCATTCAGGTGTATACGCAGTTCGATGCGTGGGTTATCGCGCGGCTTGCTTACGGCACGCAAACGTGGGGGCGGCTGCTGGGGATGGAGTTTTGGGTCGAGGAGGGGAGGTGGCCGAGCGTCGTGGGGGTGGTCGGTCACGCCGGGGTGACCATCGGGGAGCCGTGCGATGGCGTGGTGCTTTTCGCCCTATTCGCGGTGTTCGTGGCGGCCTTTCCGGGCCGGTGGCGGCACAAGCTGTGGTTCATTCCGCTCGGGATCGGGGTGGTGCACGGATGCAATTTGGCCCGGGTGTTCGGGCTGACCTGCATCCAAGCGGCGGCGCCGGAGCTCTTGCGATTTAACCACGACTACACGTTTACGGTGGCCGTGTATGCGGTCGTGCTGGCCCTGTGGTACCTCTACGTCCGGTTGCCGCTGTTCCGATGAGGCGGGTGGTGGTGCGCTCTGCCGCGGTGCTCGCGGTGTCGTTGCTCCTCGGATACGCGCTGGAGTGGACGAAGATCCACTTGAACCACTACCTCCACGTGCTCGAACAGCATCCGGAGTTCGCCGCGCTTGATGCGCCGGATCGAGCGGCCTGGTGGAAGGAACACCGGCCGGTGGCCCGGGTGCAGTACTTCGAAGTCCGGGATGCGTGGGGCCCGCTCCACGGGTGGGAGGTCAATCAGGTGTGGTGGGCCAAATGGGCGCTTGCCGTTCTCGCCGTCCTGGTCTTCTTCGTGCTCGACATGCTGCTCCTCGCCGCCTTGAATGCCCGCGACCGCTGGCCCCTGCTCCTCGCCTTGTACGCCTGCAGTGGGGTGTGCATGCTGGTGGGGGTAGGAATCGTCCGCGGACCTTCTGGCTATGCGCTGGCCCGGGAATTTCTCGGTTTCCTGCAGTCGCCGTTGCCGTCGCTTTTCGTGGCGCTCGTGGCCCGGTTCCGGCCAGCAGATCAGTTGTAGACCCGCAGGATAGGGGGATTCCAGCTCGTGTAGTAGCGCTGGAGCGAGAGGGTGGCGGGGCCTTCGGCCACCGTTCCGTCGAAGATGTACCACTGCGAGGTGCTGCAGGTGTCGGGGTCTTGGAGGAAGATGCCGTCGTCGCTGACTTGGACTTGGCAGCCGGCGGCGATGTCGTAGGTCGAGTGCCGGTCGAGTGCAACAAATGTGTCCGTGGTGTAGCGGTAGACCACGATTCCCCGCGATCCGCCCGCGACCAGCACGTAGCCGGTGGGGACATTGAGGTTCATGTAGGCCGGAAGGTTCACATTCAGCGTGAAGTCGACGGGCACATAGGGAATGTCCTGGACGTCTCGGTTGCAGCGCGTTTGGAGCAAGAGGCCGGCAAGGGCACAGAGGGTGACCGACCGCAGGAGGCGCGTTTTCACGGTGCGAAGGGGTTGCGGGCGGTGCCCGGGGTGTACTGTTTGCCGTAGTTCGGTGTGGCGTAAGCGAGGTCGGCGGTAGCGCCGGCAGCGAACTGGGCACGGGCGAGGGAGACCATGGCCGCGGCCGTGGCCGGCCGGCCCACACACCTCCGGCCCGGACCCTCGAGCAGCGGCGCCATCCGCACGCCGGCCTTCATGCCGGTAGGGACTGCGGCGACCGTCAAGGCGCTCACCATGGAGCAGGTCCGGAGCAGCGGCGCCGATGTGGTTCTGGGGAACACCTATCATCTCATGCTGCGACCGAC
>JBMTYE010000279.1:0-2546 GCA_049454255.1 Flavobacteriales bacterium | reverse complement strand
CCCCGGGCGGCGGGCCGCGGCCGGCGCCGCCGGCGCCGGCGGCTGGGCACCCGTCCTCTCCCACCACCTCAGCGGTCTGGGCCTGCACCGCTACAATGCGTGGACCTCGGCAGCCGGACTTGCGGTAGGCGCGGCCTGCGCAGTGTGGTGGATTCCGACCTCGGGAGCCGTCGGAGCCGGTGCGGCGGCCAGTGTGGGCGCCCTTGTGCAGCTCAGCGGTTTGCTGTGGGCCTACCGCTCCGCCGAAGGTCCGGATGCCCTGCGGTTCCGCCGCACTGACCTTCGCACCGTTACGCGGGCGACCGGAATCCGCTGAGCTCCGCGCCGTCCCGACAACAACCGAGATGCACTGACCTGCATTGAAACGCCGAGGCGACCGAAATCCGCTAATCCTCGAAAGCGCATCCCAGCCAGAACCGGCTGCTCCGTGCCTTTTGGCAGATTAAAAAAGAGCGTCGAAATCGACGATGCCGAGCGGGCGTTCGGATTCGAAGCCTTCGCCCGACTGCACGCCGACGTAGCGGCCCATGACAGAGTCTTTTCCGCGCAAGCTTTCGAGAAAGGCGGGCGAGCTGATGGGAGTGGCGGGCTCTACGCTGTCCGGCGTGTAGAACTGTGATCCGTACGCGGCGATAGCCGCGTATTTGGCCTGCTCAAACCCTGTAATATCGACCACAACGGTCGGAATCCGCATCCGGTCCTGGATGTAATGCAAGACCAGCCGCGGGCGCCACGGCGCCAGGCCGGAATCGAACCGGGCCAAACCCGCCAGGAAACACGCCCGCGCCCCCAGCGCCGCCGCCCGACCGTGGTCCGGATGCCGGTCCGACAGGGCATTTGCGAGGACCACCGCCGGTCTCAACCTGCGCACCACCTCGACTACCCGGGACAGGGATTCCGCATCCTCCCCCACCGCACCGTCCGGCAATCCGCAGTTCTCGCGGTGGACCACGCCGAGCACCGCCGCAGCCGCAGCCGCCTCCCGCTCCCGCAGCTCAGCAGATCCCCGTGTGCCCAGTTCTCCACGGGTCAAATCCACAAGCGCCACCCGCTTTCCCGCAGCCACTGCACGGGCCACCGTCCCTCCTGCCGACAGCTCCACATCGTCCGGATGCGCCCCGAAGGCCACCACATCGAACCCTTCCTGCCCGCCGTCCACCGACCCTGCATTTGCCATGATTCAAAATTAAGTTCTTCGAAAGTACACCTGCGAACATCCTTTCGCTCGACCTTGTTGCACTAACCATGACCGCCTCAACCTCAACCTCAACCTCGATCGTTATCGGCGCCGGTTTCGCAGGCATCGCAGCCGCAACGGCGCTCGCAGCGCGAGGACATCGGGTAACGGTGGTGGAACGCCACACCATGGCGGGAGGACGGGCTCGGGTGTTTGAAGCAGAGGGGTTTGTGTTCGATATGGGGCCGAGCTGGTACTGGATGCCGGATGTGTTCGAGGCGTATTTCAAGCGGTTCGGGTCGGATGTGCGGAAGGAGCTCGAACTCGTGCGCCTCGATCCGTCGTACCGCGTTTGGTTCGAAGACGGTCCGATGGACATCCCGGCGGGGGTCGATGCTCTGGCCGAAGTCTTCGAAAAACTCGAGCAAGGCGCAGGCCAGCGGCTGAAGGACTTTATGGAGGAAGCGCGCACGAAGTACGAAATCGGGATGGGCCGTTTTGTCCAAAAGCCGGCCCACAGCGTGCTGGAATTTGCGGACTTCGCTACCCTTCGCGACGCCACGCGCCTGACCCTGTTCCGGTCGTTCAGCCGGCATGCGCGTTCCTACTTTTCGCATCCGAAGATCCTGTCCATCATCGAGTTCCCTGTGCTGTTCCTCGGTGCAGCTCCGGAACGCACCCCGGCGCTGTACTCCCTGATGAACTACGCGGACACCGCCCTGGGCACGTGGTACCCGCAAGGGGGCATGCACCGCATCGTCGAAGCGATGGTGCGCGTCGCCCGTGCCCACGGCGTGGAATTTCGATTCGGCGCCGACGTGGCCGAAGTGCACGAAGCCGGCGGTCGGGCGGCAGGTGTGCGCCTGAAAGACGGCTCCCTGCTCGAGGCGTCCACGGTCATCGCCGCGGCGGACTACCACCACGTCGAGCAGCACCTCCTGCCTTCGCGGTGGCGGCGGTACAGTGCGAAGTACTGGGAGTCCCGCACCATGTCGCCCTCCTCCCTGCTGTTCTATCTCGGACTCGACTGCAAGGTGCCCGAACTCGAGCACCACAACCTCTTCTTCGACACCCCGTTCGGCCCGCACGCGGAGACGATTTACACCACGAAAACGTGGCCGGACAATCCCCTTTTCTATGTGTCAGCCCCGTCCCGCACGGATTCGACGGTAGCGCCGGCCCACGGAGAGAACCTCTTCTTGCTCATCCCGCTTGCTCCGGGTTTAACCGAGCAGGAAGACACCCGCCAGCGCTACCTCGAGGTGATGCTCGAACGCATCCGGAAGCACACGGGACGGGACCTTGCGCCGCACATCGTGTACCAGCGGAGCTATGCCCACCGCGACTTCGAGGCGGATTACCGGGCCTT
>JBMTYE010000278.1:0-2565 GCA_049454255.1 Flavobacteriales bacterium | reverse complement strand
TGCGCATCGCGCTTCCGGACGGCTGGTCGCTGGGCACCCTCGGGTTCCAAACCGTATGGATCGAGGCCGACAAGAAGGCGGTCGAATCCGAACTCGAGGCCCTGCGCGTCAAGCGCGATGCCGCCTACTCGACGGTGGGGATGCGCGAAGCGTTGCTGAATACGTACGGTGAGGAGCTCGCGATGCTCGCGGCGAATCGGGCCTTCGGGGGCAACGAGGCCATTCTCGTGGAGGACATGCGGGAGATGGCGGATTTTTGGCGCAACCGCGTGAAAGAGCTCAACTACCTGCGGCTCGAGCTGGACCTCGAACTCGTCGACTTGCGCAAAGAAGTGGCCGAATGGGACCGCAAGATGGCGGAGGTGTCGAAGCGACTTGCGACGCCGCCCGGCTCGCTGCATTTCTTCCTCGAAGGTCCGGAGGGAGGTTCGGGCAAGGTGCGGGTGGAATATGTCACGACGGCGGCGGACTGGGTGCCGGAATACGATGTCAGCGTCAACGCTGCCGGCCAGGTCGAGCTCGTGCGGTACGCCCAGGTGGTCCAAACCACCGGCAAGGACTGGGACCGCGTGGGCCTCGAGGTCACCGTCGGCGGAGGCGTGGCGGGCATGGACGTGCCGGTGCTCGACCCGTGGATCCTCCGGGTAGGACGGCCCGATGTTGTACAAAAGGTGGTGCAACGGTCGTACGCGGCCATGCCTGCGATGATGGAATCCCGCGGCGCCTTTGCCGACACAGAAGAGCGCGAGTTCAGCGGCATCATCGGCGAGGGACCGGTCGAGCGCTTCGCTTTCCGCCCGCAAGGCCGGGTCAGCATCAAAAGCAACGGCCTGGGCGAGCGTGTGGAGCTCGAGCGGTTCACGTTGCCCGCCACCCTGCTGCATGTCGCCGTGCCGTCGGAGTCAGACGAAGTTTACCAAGTCGCCTCGAGCGACGCTTGGATCGGAGCTCGGCTGGTGCCGGGCGAAGCGCAGGTGCTCGCGGGCGGCGTCTTCCTCGGGCGCATCGACCTCGAGTTGCCGGCGGCAGGAGACACCCTCGAGATTCCGTTGGGTCCGAGCCCGGACGTCCGGGTGAAGCGCCTGCGGGATTTGGAGCGCTCGCGCACGGTCACTACGGCCCTGCGGAAGCGCACGACCACCGTGTGGAAAATCACCCTCGAGAACGGGAAGAAGACGGCCGTGACCGTGCGGGTGCAGGACCGCGTTCCGGTCGCCACCACCGAGGAGATCAGCATCGAGGCCGCGCCGCTGACCGGAGGGACGCTCGACCCGACCACCGGCATCGTCACGTGGGAAATCGAGCTGAAGCCCGGCGAGGTGCGCACGTGGGACTTCGGCTACGTGGTCGAGTACCCGCGGAAGCTGCGGGTGATGGGGCTCTGAAGCGCTGCGCGCGGGTTCAGGGAGTGCCGCCGGGCCGTGCCGCGCTGACACGGGTGTCGGCCTCGCCCGGACCGGTCCCTGCTGGGAATCCGCCCGCAGGCCAAACTTCCAGCCGGACCCCCGTGAAGTAAGCGTCCAGGATCGCCGGCGCATCCGCCCCCGACCGGGCCCGGGCCATGGCCCCTTCCTGGCACATCCCCACCCCGTGGCCGAACCCGACCCCCATGAAGAGCACCTCGTTTCCGCGCACCTCCGCCTGAAACCGGGCAGACCGCAACCCGAAGGCGGTCCGTGCCGCCGATTGTTGGCGCGCGGAAAGCGCGTCCACCCCGTCCACCCCCGCCTCCCGCAGAAAGCCCTTCCAGGCCTCGGCGCGCGCGGTCTTCTCCCAGCGGCTGTGCGGCGCCGCCAGGCAGAAGCTGTCCGGCCGGGCCACGAGGTAGGGCAGCGCCTTGTTCCACACGTCTTCCGACCCCCGCGTCATGCCGCCGCAGTTCGAATGGAAGGCCGCGGTGATCGGGAAGCCCACGGAATCCAGGGCGATGACGCCGCGGGTCGAAGCGACGCCGAGGCGCAGCGTGTCTGAGCCGGTGGCGGTGCCGTGGTAGGCTTGGCAGTGGACGCCGTCGCACAGGTCGAAGCCCTCGCCGGGGTGGCGGGGGATGCGGGCGATGGCTTCGGCGGCGTAGGTGCGGGCGACGATGGCTTGGGCGCGGTAGAATTCGAGGGCGTGGCCGCGGCCGGTTTCGGCGCTCAACACGCCGGGGAGGTAGTCCTCGACCGTGGTGTGCAGGACGACGCGCGGACGGCCGCCGGGGCTGCGGAGGCACAGGGCGCCGGGGTGGTGTTCGGGGGCGACGCCCGGCCGCCGAATCCACAGGACGCTCTCGCCGATGAGGGGGGAGAGGCAGCCGCCGTCGAGGGCGTGGGGGCCGATGCGCCAGGTGGCACCTTCCCGGGCGATGTTCCAGGTGCCGCGCAGGGTGTCGAGGACACGGCCGTCGGCGTCCGTGAGGGCGTACCCCCCGGCCCAGGTGTAGGCCTCGAACGCACGGGGTTCGCGGCCGTGCCAAACTGCGACACGGACCGCCTGGGCGTGGGTGGCTGCGGCGAGGAGGAGGAGGCTGGCGGCGAGGAGGAGGCGGGTCATGGGGTTTCGAGGAGGGAGTCGGCGAGGCGT
>JBMTYE010000277.1:0-2585 GCA_049454255.1 Flavobacteriales bacterium | reverse complement strand
TACCTCTACGAAGACCAGATGAGGTCCGTGCGGCTAGTTGCTTCCGGGACCGTCTCGTCAGAGACGAGGGCGACCGCACCTGTGGATCCTCGACGCCCGAATCGCGAGTCACCCTACTTGGGCCTGCGGCTCGGAGACCCGCTTCCGGACGGTCAGACCGACTTCTGGTTTAACAACAACATGCTGGAGATCATCACCCTCAGGACCTGTGCCTACTCCGACGGCGTGGTTGTTCTCATCCGCGACATAAATGGTCGCGTGCTCGTGGCGGATGCGACCCAAGTCGGGGGTGTGCGGTGGGAGTACCTGCCCAAGTACTTCTCCTTCGACCAGGGAGGCGAAAACTACTTGGCCGAGGGGCATCGGCAGTTGCCGATATCCGCCCGCAATGAATTCACGACCAAGCACCTGTGGTTCCTCGCCTATGGCGATGCCGGCGGGCGCCTCTATGGCGGTGGATACGACACTGCGGGGCAACGGGTGATTGAGTGGCCAACCTTGCTCCCCATCAGGAATTTCCACCTTACGCGTACAAGTCCAGTTTCCGTCTATGACCTCTCAGCGTTGAAGTTGAACCCCGCCGACAAGTTCCGTTGGCGGACGTCAACGGAACTCGAACTCGAAGAACGGTGGGGCACCTGCCCCGCCGTCCCAGACTTCTCGCGATTGGCCTCGGGCCCCTACGCTCAGAACGTCCTCAACATCAATGACGCAAGCCCCATGTGGGTCATGAGTTCCGGGAGTGGCGATGGCAAGAAGACCGGATTCCTCGGAAATGCGCAGCCGGCCTACTCCTGCACCCAAGGGGCGCCAAACGACTTCGCCGCTGCAGTGTCCATTCAGTGCTCCTCAGTAGTTGCGGAGAACGCCGCACGCGGCTACTTCCGGGGTGCGGAGTTCGCAGGTAGACCACCCACCCGCCCTGTGGGTGTCAACCTGTGCGACATGGCGGAGCTGTTCCGATGAGGCCCGGCAAGGCCGTCGCAGGCCTGATCTGTGGCCCCATGATTCTCGCCGGAGTGGTGTTGCCATCGGCCGGTGCCGTCACGCCAGGTGGCGTGAGCGTCTCACTGAATCCCATGAGCAAGGCGCCATATGTGGAGGTCGCCGCGGAACCGGGAAGTGACCTGATCGGCGCCGACGTCCTGATCGGCAAGGTGCCGAGCGGTGTCTGGGTGCGCATCGATCCGGAAGCCAGCGACGCAGCCTTCCTCTCGGCAGGCTCAGGGTGTGCGCTGGGTGTTCCGCCAGGAGAGCCGGTAGAGGCATTTGCCCCGGGCATGTCCGTGGTGTGCGAGGGGCCTGAAGTAGGCCGCGCCGTTATCGACCTCGGGGACTCCACGTATTCCGGGGGCGACCTGCTGATCGTCATGGTCGGCCCTGGAATCTCCGGCCGCTTCTACGGCAGTGCCTTCCCCGACTACTTCCAAGGCGGACCCGAGTACGACTACGCCTTCGGTGCTGACGGGGACGACGTCCTCTTCGGCGGCGGCTCCGATGATGTGCTCGTGGGCGGAGACGGTGCCGACTCCCTAGACGGAGAAGGCGGAAGCGACGACCTTCGAGGCGGCACCGGCCCCGACAACGTCGTCGCTGACGAGGATGGGCGCGTCGCGGACACGGTTGACTGCAATGAGCCCGGGCCCGCCCGTGGGACGGACAACGCCGCGAGCGGCTCGGCACGCAACGCCGTGTCCTTCGACCGCGGTGTGGACCGAATCCTGGACTGCGGGAATCGTGGGGCGCCACTGGCCAAGACCGCGGTGTCCCTGAGTGGTGCACCGCTCGTCGATCGCCCATTCTCCGTAACCCCGGCCAAGTGGCAGGGGTCGCGGATCCGCGAGACCTACGAGTGGTTCACCTGCTTGGTGCCCGTCGTCGGACCTGCCTCGGAGGATCCGTCTGCATCCGGTTGCACGTCGAACGCCGATGCGGGTGGAAGCGCGAAGACATACACGCCACGCTCCTACGACATCGGCCGATACCTTCTGGTTCGCGTCACGGCCACCAACGCTGACGGCTATGCGACCAGCACGGCGGTCACGACATCGCCTGTTGCCGCAGGCACCATCTCGGTCCGCTGCCAGTCCGTCAAAGGCTCAAAGACCCCTGCAGCGAAGTGCCAGGGACAGGTGACCGGATTTCCGCGCGGAGCCGCTGTTGAGGCATTCATCGGATCACGGGGGTCCTGGACCGCCCAGGCTACGGCGAAGTTGCCCAGTCTGGACGCTCGCGGACGATTTGCCTGGTCCATCTCGCTGCCAAAGGGTCACGGCATGAAGAAGGGTGACACGCTGAACCTGTACTTCACTGTCAGCGGAGTGGTGAGTCCGGTGGTGTCTGTCCGCTGGCAGTAGGCCTCGCGCTCAGTAGCAAACATTCCTCCATGAGGCCGTGGACATTCATCCTGCGGCGAACACGTGTGGAACGTGCGCTTCCAGCGATCGCTCGTCTCACGTAGACGTGGTGCGCCATCGTCGTGCCCGGTCCGGGCTGTACACGACACTTCGCGGCAAGGACATGCCCTAGCGTCAGGTTATGGCCACGCCGCTCGATGATCTCGTCCACCCCAGTTGGGTGCCGGC
>JBMTYE010000276.1:0-2548 GCA_049454255.1 Flavobacteriales bacterium | reverse complement strand
AGCCGCCCATCCGGAAGGGTGGAAATGTGCGTGTGGAAGTTGAAATCGAAGCCTTGCTTCCGGAGCCAGCGGAAAGCTTCCTCGGCTGGCCGCATGTCCAACGATTCTGTGCGGGCCCGTTTGAGCAAGGAACGGTTCCGTTGCAAGGTCCGGTCGACCTCGTGCAGCACCGGGTGCGGGACCAGCAGCTTCCGGTGGTGGCGCAGGCGACATGCATCGTCGCAAAACCGCTTGTCGCGGCGGCCGTCGGTCAGATGTGCTCCGCAGTCGGAGCAGGTTCGGGAGGTAGTGAAGAATGACATGCCGCGAAGAACCCCACATCAAGGTGCTCTTCCTCAGCGACTTTGTAGCCGTCGTGCTTCGGTTTACAGCTGTGAGCCGAGGGCCTCATCCAGCCGCCGCAAAGCCCCGCGGAAGATGGTGGTCAGGCCGGCTTCGCTGCTCCGCGCCACTTGGACAATGTCCTCGATGCGAACCGGTTGCAGGTGGTCCGGGTCACACTCGTCGGTGATGACGCTGACGGCGGCACAGGGCACACCCATGTGCGCACAGGCAATGACCTCAGGCACGGTCGACATGCCCACAGCGTCGGCACCGATGGTCCGCAGGTAGCGGTATTCTGCGCGCGTCTCTAAGCTCGGCCCTTGGACACTGACGTACACCCCGGTTTCGAGCGCAATTCCTGCTTCATGAGCCGATGCCTGCAAGGCGGATTGTAGGCCTTTGTGGTAAGGAGCACTCATGTCGGGGAAGCGCTCACCGAGTCCATCGAGGTTAGGACCGCGCAGCGGATGTTCCGGCAACAGGTTGATGTGGTCGTCGATGCACATGAGGCTTCCGCGCAACATTCCGGGGCGGAGGCCACCGGCAGCGTTCGAGAGAAGGACGGCCCGTGCTCCGAGCATGCGGCTGACGCGGACGGGCATCACGATTTGGTCCATACCATAGCCCTCGTAGTAGTGGAATCGCCCCTGCCACGCGAGCACTTTGCGCCCTTCCAGCGTGCCGTACAGCAGTTTTCCGAAATGGTATTCCACCGTGGCGATAGGCAGATTCGGCATCTGATTGTATCCGATGGTGACCTCAGGCGCGATGTGTCGCGCCAAATCCCCGAGGCCCGTTCCCAGCACGATTGCGCAATCTATCTCTTTGATTCCTCGCTCTTTGAGGTAGCTCGCAAGCTCCTCGAGTTGTTCCATCGGATGCATCGTGGGGTCCTTTAGCGGTGCCAAAGTTCGGGCCACACGCCGAACTTCGCGGCATGAACGCATGGGATTCACTTTCGGGCACCGCCCGAGTTGCCGTGATCGGCGCAGGAACGATGGGAACGGGAATTGCCCAAGTCGCCGCCGAAGCCGGCCACGACGTGGTCGTCGTCGATGCATCGGAAGCCGCGCTCGAACGCGCAAAATCTGCCCTATCGAAGGCACTGGAGGGCCTGGTGACTCGGGGGAAACGCACAGCAGAAGCGGCCGAGCAATCCCTCGCGCGGTGCACTTGGTCGACGCAGCTTGACGCGGTGAAGGGCGCTGTGCTCGTCATCGAGGCCATTGTGGAACGTGCGGACGTGAAAGCCACTCTCTTTCAAGCCCTTGAGGCTCTGCTCCCCCCGGATGCTGTTCTCGCGACGAACACGTCTTCGCTTTCGGTCACGGCGGTCGCAGGGAGCTGTGCCCATCCCGAGCGCGTCGTGGGACTGCATTTCTTCAATCCCGCACCGGTTATGGCCCTCGTCGAGGTCATCCCTGCGCTCCAAACAGATCCCTCCCTCCTGCCCGCCTGCTCCGCCCTAATGCAGCGGTGGGGCAAGGAACCCGCGCTCGCGCGCGACACCCCCGGTTTCATCGTCAACCGGGTCGCCCGACCGTTCTACGGAGAGGCCTTGCGCTGTGTCGAAGAAGGCCTTGCCTCGGCCACCGAAGTGGATGCCGCGATGCGCCACATCGGTTTCCGGATGGGGCCGTTTGAGCTCATGGACCTCATCGGCAACGATGTCAACTTTGCCGTCACGCGGTCTGTCTTCGAGGCGACCTTTTTCGATCCACGCTACCGGCCGAGCAGCATCCAAGAGCGTCTCGTCCAGGCCGGTTGGTTCGGCCGGAAATCCGGCAAGGGACATTACGACTACGCGGGAGGTGCAGGCGCACCGGCAGGCGCGGCGGAGCGGCCCGACATTTCCGACCGTATCCTGGCTATGCTGATCAACGAGGCCGCCGAGGCGGTGTTCTATGGCATTGCGTCCGCGGAGGACGTGGACCGGGCCATGGTGCGCGGGGTGAACTATCCGAAGGGCCTATGTGCCTGGTCGGATGCGCTGGGCGCAGCGTGGGTGGTCAGCCAGCTCGATGAGCTGCAGGCGCGGTACGGTGAGGACCGCTACCGGTGCTCTCCCCTGCTCCGGGACTATGCCGCACAGGGCCGCGGTTTCTTTGCGGAGATTCGCAATTAAATTGCGTGGGTGAATCGCCGAATCCCGTGGAGTGTATGGGTGAGTCGGCCTTCTGATGTGCGGTAAATCCCCTCCGGAGTGAACCGGTCGATTCGGACC
>JBMTYE010000275.1:0-2599 GCA_049454255.1 Flavobacteriales bacterium | reverse complement strand
GCGGAACCTCGTAGGCGTACTGCAAGGCGACCTTGGTGGTGCCCAGCGCTCCCGCCCCCGCTTGCTCCTGCGAGAATAGGATGCCAAACCCGCTGTTGAGCCGCCGGTTGTAGCTGTCGTGCGCCACATGCCACCCGATGAACCCGTTGGGCAACGAGCTCCACTGGCTGCGGTACAGCGACGCGACTTGGGACCGCTCGGAGACCCCGACATAGCCGGGATTGAGCGAGGTGGGCAGCGCATTGTACTGCGTGAAGCGCATATCCTGTGCCCCCAAATGACCTCCCCAACCCAGCGCCAGCAGGGCGGGAATCCATTGAAACCGTATTGTCTTTTTCATGGCAATTCTTGTTGAAAACACCCTCAACGGATGATGAGCGTTACGTCACCGGCCTGTCGCACCGTTCGGCCATCGCTGAACTGAGCCTCGGCCTTCCAGGCATAGACATCCTGGCGGGCCAGCTCGCCCTCCACGTATCCGTCCCATCCGATGCCCACGTCGTTCGAGCGGAAGATGAGCTCGCCCCACTTGTTGAAGACCGACAAGTCGTAGCGGATGATGCCGGCGTGGTGCGGGTGGAAGACGTCGTTGCTCAGGTCCTGCGGGTCGTATGCACCGCCCGTGCCGCCGCCCGTGGTGGGGGTGAAGGCCGTGGGGAAGATCATGAACCCTCCGGGGATGGCTTCTACGGCCTGCGGCCAAACATGCGTGCTCTGACATCCTTCCGCGTTCTGTACCGTGAGCGAGACATCGTACGTCCCGGGGTCGCGGTAGTTGTGGACCGGATTCTCCAGGTCACTCTGGAACCCGTCGCCGAAATTCCACAGGAAGAAGAGCGCGTCATCGGAAGAAAGGGCGATGAATTGAACGGTTTGGTCTGGAGCCACCACCCGATCGGGCGTGTAGGTAAACGCGGCTACAGGCGTGGGCCTTACCGTGACCACATCCTCCAGTACGATCTCGTCGAGATAGCCCTCCGGACCCGTGGCGATGAGTTTCACTGTGTAGGTACCTGGGAAGTCGTACACGTGGACCGGGTTGAGCTCTTGCGATTGCGCGCCATCCCCAAAGTCCCAGAGGTAGGACACGGCGTTGAGCGAGCTGTTGTCGAAGGCCACCGCCAGCGGGGCACAACCGATGCCCCCTCCCGTGAACTGGGCCACGGGGGCCGGGGCGTGGATGTGCACCTCCTGAGTCGCTCCGTCGGCACAGAAGCCGTTGTCCACGGTCAGGGTGATGGTGTAGGTTCCCCACGTGCTGTAGGTGTAGAGTCCCGGCTGGTTCTGTTGCGATGCGCCGCCATCCCCGAAGTCCCAGGTGTGAAGGGCGTTGGCGGAGGCCTGGCTCAGGTTGTTCACCGTGATGGTCGCATCGGGGAAGACTTGGTGGTCAGGCGTAGCGAGGAACTGGGCCTGCGGTACGGGGTGCACCATGACGCCCACCGCGGTGGTGTCGGAGCAGCCGAGCTCGGACGTCGCCACGAGCTGTACGACGAAGGTGGCCACGTCATTGGTTTCGTTGACGAAGTTGTGCGTGGGCATGGCCTCGTCGGACGTGGTGCCGTCGCCGAAGTTCCAAGCGAAGTTCACTGCGCCCGCGCTCTGGTTTACGAGCACCGCTTCGAGGGGCGAGCAGCCTTCTTCCACCACGTCAAACTGGGCCTGAACGCCCGGAGAAACAGGCACCTCCACGGTCGAGGTGGCCGTACAGCCATCCGCGGAGTATGCGGTCACTTGGGCGGTGTGGACCACGGTCGCAGCGCCCAAGTTGAAGTAGGTGTGGCTGAGGTTGCCCACCGGAGCCTGCTCGGTGATGCCGTTGCCGAAGTTCCAGTGCAACTCCGCTGCGCCCTCCACGGTGGGGTGGAAGTGCGCCGTCAGCGGGTAGCAGCCCGAGGTAGAATCCAGGGCGAGCGTCAGCAGGGGCGTGCCCAGCACCGTGACCACTTGGGTCAGGGTATCTGCACAGCCGTGGAGGCTCGTGGCGACCAGGGTTACCGGGAAGTCCGCATTCGCTGTGCCCTCCGGCGCAAACAGGTGGGTCGGGTGAACCGCCGTGTCCTCGTTGCCATCGCCGAAGTTCCACACGAAGGATGCGCTGCTGTTCGAGGACAGGTTTTCGAAGGCCAAATCCGCCGGCGCACAATCCGCCTCAGGCAGCTGGAACGCCGCATGGACCGCGGGATACACGGTGGGCTCGACCTCGGTCGTTGCCGTGCAACCCGCTGCGGTGGTGGCGACCTGGGTCAGGTCCCGCATTCTCTGGATTGTTCGCGCCTTATTGGCGCAGCGATGCCCGCGGTGCAATCGTCGGTCTGACGCGCGCTGTCACCAAGGCCCACCTAGCGCGCGCAGCCCTTGAGGCAATCTGCCATCAAACTCGGGATGTACTAGATGCGATGTCGGCTGATAGCGGCGTGAGACTGCCCGAGATGCGAGTTGATGGCGGCATAACTGCTAATGAATTATGTATGCAAATGCAGGCCGACATCATGCAAGTTGATGTGGTTAGACCAAAGATTATTGAGACAACTGCGCTCGGCGCTGCCTATGCTGCTGGTTTAGCAACTGGCTTTTATAGCGATACCAATGAACTTCG
>JBMTYE010000274.1:0-2615 GCA_049454255.1 Flavobacteriales bacterium | reverse complement strand
CCCGCCTGTGCCGTAGTAGCTCTTGAGCAGGGGCGCTACAGCCTTGTACCAGCGCTCGAGCACGCCCCGCTTGCGCGGATCCGCCGGATCGAAGCAGATCCCGCTCTTTGCGCCTCCGATGTGGGGACCACTGACGGAGAACTTGATTTCCATGGTCTTCGCCAAACTCACCACCTCGTGGCGGTCAAGACGCGGATGCATACGCGTCCCTCCACCTGCTGCTCCTCCGCGGAGCGAATTGATCACCACCCATCCGCGGGCTTCGGTTTCGGGGTCTTTCCACTCGAACACGATTTCCGGTTCGCGGTGCTCGTAAGCGTGTAACAGGTCCTTCATGGCGCTGATCAGGGCCGCAAAGATAGGGTGCCCCACAGGGCTCCGCCTACCGTCGCCGCGCGGGCCCCGGTGACGCTGGGCCATGCCGTCGGTTCGCCGAGCGCCCGCAGCAGGCCGAGGAACGCGAAGGCATGGGCTTCCTTGCCGTCGATCAGCTCCGGGCCGGGCAGGACCGCGTCGAGGGGCGGACCCGCGAGGCCGGGGGAGGGCAGTGCCGTGAGGAGGGCGAGGAGGTGGCGATTGCGGGCACCGCCGCCGGTGATGAGGGGGCGGGCGCCGCCAGCGTCGCGGCGGATGGCTGTGGCGATGAAGCGGGCCGCTGTGGCCAGGGCGTCCTGCGGGGCGAGGGACGGCGGGATCAGGGGGAGCACTTCGGCTTCGAGCCACTCCCGGCCCAGGCTTTTGGGGGCGGGGGAAGCGAAGTAGGGAAGGGCGCACCAGGCGTCGTAGAGGGGGGGCGACCAGGTGCCGGCGGCGGCCCACGCGCCGTCGTGGTCGTACGGGGCGCCGAGGCGCGCGGCGAGCCAGTTTAGCAGGAGGTTGCACGGGCCGATGTCCCACGCGATGCGCCGGTCGCTGGCGTCCTGCATGCTGATGTTTGCGAAGCCCCCGAGGTTCAGGCAGGCGGCGAAGTCGGAGAAGAGCAGGGCGTCGGCGAGGGGCACCAGGGGAGCCCCTTGGCCCCCGGCAGCGACATCAAGGGACCGGAAGTCGCACACGACCGGCAGGCCGCCGACGGCCAAATGAAAATGCGCCCCCGAGGCGAGCTGGCCCGTCCACCCAGCGGCGGGCCGGTGGAACACGGTTTGGCCGTGGAAGGCGACCACGTCGATGCCCGTCGGGTCCACCCGCAAACGGACCTGGTCGCCGCACCACGTGCTCCATGCCGCCGCCGCCGCACACCATTCCTCCGCCGAGGCCGCCGCTAATCCGGCAAGCCGAACGCGCCACTCTTCCGGGAAGGGCACGCCCGCGAAATGCTCGAGGGACGCCTTCCAGGACCCGTCGGGAAGGCGCGTGAACTGGGAGACAGCGATATCGAGGCCGTCGAGCGAGGTGCCGCTCATCACCCCGATGGCGCGGTACGTCCGTTCAAGTCCGAGGGGGCGCTGCATCGTATCTTTCGGGCCAAATTACTCGACGGCAATGAACCTCGAACTTTCGGAAGAGCATTTGGCCGTGCGCGACGCCGCACGGGATTTCGCCCAAAACGTCCTCAAACCCGGCGTCATCGAACGCGACCGCGACCAGCGTGTGGCCCTCGACGAAATCCGCGCCCTCGGAGAACTCGGCTTCATGGGCATGATGGTCCGGCAGGAATACGGAGGATCGGGCATGGACACCCTGAGCTACGTGCTCGCAATGGAAGAACTTTCGAAGGTCGATGCCTCGGTCAGTGTGTGCGTCAGCGTGAACAACTCGCTGGTTTGCTATGGGTTGCAGGAGTTTGGAAGCGATTTCCAGCGGGAAAAATACCTCCGACCTCTCGCATCCGGCGCGGTCGTCGGGGCCTTCTGCCTCTCTGAGCCGGAAGCCGGTTCCGATGCCACCTCACAGCGGCCGACCGCAGGGCGCGACGGCGACCACTACGTCCTCAACGGCACGAAGAACTGGATCACGAACGGCAGCACCGCCAGCACCTACCTCGTCATCGCCCAAACGAACCCCGAACTGGGCCACCGCGGCATCAGCGCCTTCATCGTCGAGCGCGGCATGCCAGGCTTCATCGTCGGGGCGAAAGAGGACAAACTCGGTATCCGCGGCTCCGACACCCACACCCTGATGTTTCAGGACGTGCGTGTCCCGGTCGAGAACCGCATCGGCGACGAAGGCTTCGGCTTCAAATTCGCCATGAAGACCCTGTCCGGCGGCCGCATCGGCATCGCTGCCCAGGCCCTCGGTATCGCCTCAGGCGCCTACGAGCTCGCCCGGGCGTATGCGCTGGAGCGCAAGGCGTTCGGCGTCGAAATCGCGAAGCACCAGGCCATCGCCTTCAAGCTGGCCGACATGGCCACCCAGATCGAAGCTGCGCGCCTCCTCGTTTGGAAAGCGGCGTGGTTGAAGGATGCGCATGAAGACTACGATTTGGCCTCCAGCATCGCAAAACTCTACGCCTCAGAGGTGGCCATGCGCCAAACGGTCGAAGCAGTCCAAATCCACGGCGGCTACGGCTACGTGAAAGAATACCACGTCGAACGCCTCATGCGCGACGCGAAAATCACCCAGATCTACGAGGGCACCAGCGAAGTCCAGCGCATCGTCATCTCCCGCGCCCTCCT
>JBMTYE010000273.1:0-2616 GCA_049454255.1 Flavobacteriales bacterium | reverse complement strand
CCGTCATGACAGAGGCCGGCGGCGCATTGAGGTAGTTGACGATGATCGTCGCGCTGCGGGGACCTTCCGGGTCGTAGTTCGCCGGCGGCCCGATCCGCGTGAAGGCATCGACCGGGACGCCGACCAGGCCCTGACCACATGCGGCATGGCCCTCCTGCATCCGCTGCAAGGCCGCCGGGCCAAACACACGCTGCCCCCTCGCCAGCCCCCCGCCGAACAAGGCAAGAGCAAGCACCACAGCGGTCAGGCGGAAAACGTGCGAAAACATCATTCAATCTGGTGGAAACCCGAAGATACAGTGAAATCCCACCGGTTCGCCCCACCGTATCTTCGGCCCATGGACGGTCCCACCCCCTTCGCGGCGCGCCTGCGCACCCTTCGGCGGGCCCGGGGTATGACGCAACAGCAAGCCGCTGAAGCCGTGGGCATCAAACGGACGGCCCTCGGCGCCTACGAAGAAGGCCGGGCCGAACCCCGCCTCGACGTGCTGGCGGGCCTCGCCCGCCTCTACGGCGTGGGCCTCGACGCCCTCGTGACGGGAGCGGGCGACGACGTGGCGCGGCTCCGCGGAACCGACCTCCGGGTCCTCGCGGTGGCCGTCGGCCCCGACCGGAAAGAGCGGGTCGCCCTCGTCCCGGTCCCGGCCGCGGCGGGCTACCTGACTGGCTACGGCGACCCCGCCTACATCGGCGAACTCCCCGCCTTCGATCTGCCCCTGCCCGAGCTCCCGGCGGACCGCACCTACCGCATGTTCCAAATCCAGGGCGAGAGCATGGACCCGGTCCCGGACGGCGCCTACGTGGTGGGCAGCTATGTGGAGGACTGGGAGCGGGCCGGCGGACTGCGGCCTTACGTCGTGGTGACTCGGGAGCACGGCATCGTCCTCAAGCGGATGGAAAACCGCCTCGACACCCACGGCGACTGGCTGCTCCATTCAGACCACCCGGCCTATGCGGCGTACCCCGTCCGGCCGGAGGAGGTGGTGGAGGTGTGGCGCGGGGTGGGGGTGTTGACGCTAGAGTGGCCGGGCGAGGGGGGCCTGGTGCGGCGTTTGGCCTCGGAACTCGTGGCCCTCCGGGCCCGAAGGTCCGAGGAATAACCTGCCGGAATCAGACGCCGGCAGCGACCACCTCGCGGACTTCCGGCAACTTCGCGCACAGGAGCTGCTCGATGCCGCCCTTGAGCGTTTGCATGCTCGACGGACAGCCGCTGCACGCGCCCTTCAGGTGCACGTAGACGATGCCGTCGCGGAACGCCCGGAAGTCGATGGCGCCGCCGTCTTGCTCCACGGCCGGCCGTACGTACTCGTCGAGCAGGTCGCGGATGGCCTCGTCGAGCGGCGACGGAACGATGTCTGCGTCAGCGATAAAGCCCGGAACGGGGACCGGAGCTGCAGTGCCTGTCGGGTCGGCAGAGGGCGCTCCTTCCCCGGCGAGGTACACCGTGAGCTGCTCAGCATCGACGGCATGCTCATGTTCCATCAGCCAGTCGCGGATGTACTCGCGGAGCTGCTGCACAATCATCTCCCACCCGAGGCTCTCATCCTTCGTAACGGCCACGAACGGGCCACTGAGGAAGACGTTCGTGACGAACGGGAAGTTGAAGAGCTCCTCGGCCAGCGGCGAACAGGCAGCGGCCCGCTTCGAGCGGAATTCTGCTTGGAGACCGTCCGGGATAAGCAGCCGGTCGGCGACGAACTTCATCACGGCCGGATTCGGCGTGATTTCGGCGTAAACGGCGGTAGGAATGCGCATAGGCCCAAAGGTAGCACGCACCCCGCATGCGTTCCGCAGCCATGCCGCGTGTAACTTGGCTCCCTCAACCTACCTCCATGTCCTTTTTCGTTCGGGTGTTCGGAGTGGCCGCTGTGGGGGCCTTCGGCATGCTCCCCTGCGGTGCCCAAGAAACGTTTCCCGTGAACGGCACCGTGGACAAACGTGCGGTCCGCACGGCCGTGCTGCATGCGACCGTCCACGTCACCGCGACCGAAGTGCTTCGCGATGCCACGGTCCTCATCGAAGACGGCCGCATCGTCGCCGTAGGCCCGCACGGCACCGTGGCCCTGCCTGAACCCGTGGTGCGCCACGACCTCTCTGGCTACCACCTCTACCCCGCCTTCATCGACCTCGGCTCCACCTACGGCATGCCGGCGGTCGCCCCGCAGGAATCCCGCCGCCGTGGCGCCCAGGACCTCAGCGACAAAAAAGGCGCCTACGGCTGGAACGAAGCCATCCGCCCTGAAACCGCCGCCGCGGCGGACTTCGCCCCGGTCGCCGAGGACGCCGAAGCCCTCCGCAAGGCCGGTATCGGCGCCGTACTCACCCACCTCCCCGACGGCATCGCCCGCGGCACCGGCGCCGTCGTTTCGACCGCCTCCGGTCCCGCCCACGAAGTCCTGCTCCGCCCTACCGCTGCAGCCCACTTCAGCTTCCGCAAGGGCTCCTCGTCGCAGGATTACCCCAGTGCCCTGATGGGGGCCATCGCCCTTCTGCACCAAACCTTCCTCGACGGCGAATGGCATTCCGCCCACGCCGAGGACCCCTCCCGGCCGGCAAACCTCTCGCTCGACGCCTTCGAGCAGGCGACCGCGGAACTCGAGAGCGGCCTGCGGGCGAT
>JBMTYE010000272.1:0-2617 GCA_049454255.1 Flavobacteriales bacterium | reverse complement strand
CGGCTTCCCACACAAGGTGACCGGTTGCCACGACGGTGACATCGTTGCCGTGGGCCAAATGCTGGGCCTTCCCGATTTCAAAGGGGGCGTCTGCCCGTAAGAAGACCGGAACCTTCGGACGGCCGAAGCGGAGGTACACCGGGCCGACGTGCTGTGCGGCGGCGACTGTGGCAGCGTGGGTTTGGTTGAAATCCGCTGGTGAAAGCACGGTCATGCCGGGCAGCATGGCCATCATGCCCATGTCTTCGAGGATTTGGTGGGTCGCACCGTCCTCGCCCAGGGTCACACCGGCATGCGATGCCGCGATTTTCACGTTCTTACCGGAATAGGCGATGGACTGCCGGATTTGGTCGTAGACCCGGCCCGTCGAAAAGTTCGCGAAGGTCCCGGTGAACGGGATGTAACCGCCGATGGTCAGGCCTGCAGCGAGGCCCATCATGTTCGCTTCGGCGATGCCGGTTTGGAAAAAACGTTCGGGAAACGTGTCCCGGAAGGCGTCCATTTTCAGGGATCCGGTGAGATCCGCGCAGAGCGCAACCACGCGGGAGTCCGCCTTGCCGGCGGCCAAAAGCCCCGTGCCGAAGCCACTGCGGGTATCCTTAGACTCGGTGGGCTCGGTGGTCAGAAGGTAGCGGGAGTCGAACATGGTTCAGTAGTCGCCGAGGGTTTCAGAAAGTTGAGCAAGTGCGGTCGCGAGCTGGCCGTCGTCTGGGGCAACGCCATGCCAGTGGTGGCTGCCTTCCATGAAGTCCACGCCCTTGCCCATGGCGGTTTTCATCAGGACCACGGTGGGCTGTCCGCTGCCGCGCCGCGCCCGACCTGCCGCGATGACCCGGCGCAAGTCGTCGAAGTTGTGGCCATCCGCGGTGAGCACATGCCAACCGAAGGCAGCCCATTTGGCAGCGAGGTCGCCGAGCCCGAGAATTTCGTCCACCGGACCGTCGATTTGCTGGCCATTGCAGTCGACGAAGCTCACGATGGAGTCGATGCGGTTGTGCGCGGCGAACATCGCCGCTTCCCAAATTTGGCCCTCCTGCAGCTCCCCATCTCCGTGCAGGGTGAAGACGGTACGGGGATCGCCGGCGAGGCGTTTGGCCAGCGCGGCCCCCAGGGCCACGCTGAGTCCTTGCCCTAACGACCCCGAAGCTACACGCACGCCCGGAAGGCCTTCCTCCGTCGCCGGATGCCCTTGCAACCGCGAGTGGATCTTGCGGAATGTCGCGAGTTCAGCAACGGGAAAATATCCGCGGCGCGCTAACACGCTGTACCACACCGGCGAAATGTGACCATTCGACAGGAAAAACAGGTCTTCCCCGTGTCCGTCCATGTCGAAGGTCTCGGCTGAGACGTGCATGGCCTCGAAATACAGCAGGGTCAGCAATTCGGTGCATCCGAGGGATCCACCAGGGTGACCGGAAGCAGCACCGTGCACCATGCGAACGATGTCGCGGCGCACCTGCGAGGCAATAGCGGGTAGGTCGTGCGTGGCCATGAGACGGGAGATAAGTGTGGCAAAGCTATTCCCTTCGCAGACGACTTCCGCAGCCTGTGGACAGCGTGTTGACAATCGTACCTTCGCGGCTCCAATTCCTCACCATGGCCCTGAAATGCGGCATCGTCGGACTCCCGAACGTCGGCAAGTCCACCCTGTTCAACTGCCTGTCGAATGCGAAGGCCCAAAGTGCGAACTTCCCTTTTTGCACCATCGAGCCGAACATCGGCGTCATCACCGTGCCCGACCCGCGCCTGAACGCACTCGCCGCACTCGTTAACCCCCAGCAAGTGGTCCCCACGACGGTCGAGATTGTGGACATCGCGGGACTGGTGAAGGGCGCGAGCAAGGGAGAAGGTTTGGGCAACAAATTCCTGGCAAACATTCGCGAGACGGACGCCATCCTCCACGTCCTGCGCTGCTTCGAAGACGGGAACGTGGTTCACGTGGACGGAAGCGTCGATCCCATCCGCGACAAGGAGGTCATCGACATGGAGCTGCAGCTAAAAGACCTCGAGACCGTGGAGGCCCGTGCGGCGAAAATCCGCAAAGCAGCTGCGACCGGAGATAAAGAAGCAGCGCGCACAGCCGCGATGTACGACAAAATCAAAGAGACACTTGAACGCGGCATTAGCGCGCGCGCGGTCGAGCTAGACGAGGCAGAGCGGCCCATCCTGCGTGATCTGCAGCTGCTGACGGCCAAACCCGTGATGTACGTCTGCAATGTGGAAGAAACTTCCGTCGCCACGGGGAATGCGCACGTGGACCGGGTGCGCGAGATGGCGGCCACAGAAGGTGCAGCTGTCCTCGTGATCGGTGCGGCGATTGAGGCTGAGATTGCTGAGCTGGAGGACCCGGAAGAACGCGCGATGTTTCTCGGTGATTTGGGCCTGGCAGAGCCGGGGGTCGCGGTGCTCATCCGCAAAGCCTACGAACTCCTCCAGCTCCAAACCTACTTCACCGCCGGCGTCAAGGAGGTCCGGGCGTGGACCATCCGCAAGGGCTACACGGCGCCTGAAGCCGCAGGAGTCATCCACTCCGACTTCCAAAAGGGATTCATCCGAGCCGAAGTCATCGCATTCGAGGACTTCATCTCCCTCGGTTCAGAATCAGCGGTCAAAGAAG
>JBMTYE010000271.1:0-2620 GCA_049454255.1 Flavobacteriales bacterium | reverse complement strand
AGTACAACTACGGCAACCCCGACCCCGATGCGCGGGTCCACTACCTCTACGGCGCAGTGGGCTATGTCGACGGACCGCACCGGCTCAGCGTGGGCTATGGAAAGCGCCGCGAAGGCATCTTCTGCATCGGCGGCGTGTGCCGCGCTGTGCCGGCCTCGAACGGGTTTGAAGTCAACTTCACGACCAGTTTTTGAGGTCCGCGCAACCCGAAGGAGGAAGCGCGGGTTTTTCCTACATTTGAACCTTTCTTGAACACCTGTAAAACCTTGGATTCAACCATGAAACACCTCTACGCCCTTCTTTTGGCCGGTTGTGTGGGTTCGACCGCAGTGGCTCAGTTGCCGAACGGCAGCATCGCCCCGGACTTCACCGCCACCGACATTTCAGGAACGGAACACAACCTCTACGACCTGCTCGACCAGGGCTACAAGGTCATCGTCGACTTCAGCGCCACCTGGTGCGGTCCCTGCTGGAACTACCACAACAGCGGTGTGTTTGAAGAACTGTACGCGACGTACGGACCGGAAGGAACGGACGAAATCCGCATCTTCTTCATCGAAGGTGACGACGCAACGACCCTCGCTGATTTGCAGGGAACGGGTCCAGATACCTGGGGCGACTGGACCGCAGGCACGGCCTACCCCATCATCGACAACGGCGGTTCCATCTTCGATGAGTACGCTGGAGCCTACTTCCCGACCATCTACACAATCTGCCCGAACCGCATCGTGACGGAGTCTGGCCAGTCGGATGTCGCTACCCACGCTGCCATTTTCCAGGCGGTGGATTGCGCTGCTGCATCGATGCCGAACGACCCGGCGCTGTTGAGCTACACGGGAGAAACGAATGCCTGCCCGGGCCAGCCGGTGGCCATGAGCGTGAAGCTGATGAACCTCGGTCTCGAGCCGCTGACCGCGTGCCAAATCAAGGTCATGAACGGCGCTACCGAAGTGTTGACCTACAACTGGAGTGGCAATTTGGCCACCTACGCCATCGCAGACGTCAACCTCGGCAATGCCACCTTTGCGAACACCACGAACTTCACCGTCCAGATCACCTCTTCGGACGACAACACGGTGAACAACAACGTTTCTGCCACCGTGGTGATGGCTACGGAATCGACGAGCCTCATCAAGATTGAACTGCTCACGGACAATTACGCCGAAGAAATCGGCTGGGAAGTGCGCAATTCCTCCGGTGCTGTGATTGATTCCCGCGCTGTCGGAAGCTACCCTGCAGACGGCACCTTGTACACGGACTGGGTGAGCATCCCATCCACGGGCTGCTACGAGTTCGTCCTCATCGACGACTACGGCGATGGGCTTTATTCGGAGCAGTGGGGTGGAACGAACGGTTATTGCACGGTGAAGTCCTACAACGACGACATCGTGTACATCTCGACGATTTACACCTACGACGGATCGTACAACCTCTCTACCACCTTGGGCTTCGGCACCATGGCGGAAGATGCAGCCGGCATGAACGTGACCTCGGTGAACGTAGGCGTTGAAGAGGTGGACTTCACCACCTCGGTGAACGTGTTCCCGAACCCGACCTCAGGTGTGACGAACGTGTCGTTTGCAACTCCGATTGCAGGCAACGCAACGATTCGCCTGTACTCGCTCGTCGGCCAGCAGGTGCTCGACCTGCCGCTCGGCCGCGTGGCTGCCGGCGCACACCGCCAGGCCCTCGACCTGAATGCACTCGGTGCAGGCGTGTACCTGATGCACCTCGAGTGCGCCGGTGCTTCGACCACCCAGCGCATCACGGTGAAATAAGCCAGACGTTTTAAATGCGGCATCCGCAGTGGCCTACGGGCTGCTGCGGATGCTGTGTTTCTGGGGGTATCGGAATTCGGGTGGGTTTGCCGAACTTCACGGCATGCGCAACGTGATGCTTATGGCCGCCGCCTGCGCGGCCGCAACCACCGCCCTAGGCCAACTTCCGAACGGCTCCGTCGCGCCGGATTGGACGGCCACTGACCTCGACGGGAACACCCACCACCTCTACAGCCTGCTGGATTCAGGCTACGTGGTCATCATCGATTTCAGTGCCACCTGGTGCGGCCCCTGCTGGAACTACCACAACTCGGGGGCACTTGAGCAGGTCTACGAGACCTACGGGCCCGACGGGACGAACGAGGTGCGCGTCTTCTTCGCGGAAGGCGACCCTGCGACCTCGCTCGATGCGCTCCACGGCATCGGCGGCGGGACGGCGGGCGATTGGGTGACTGGGACGCCGTACCCCATCCTCCACACGGACGGCCCGGCGATGTTCGATGCCTACGCGTGTTCGTAC
Organism: Flavobacteriales bacterium; assembly: GCA_049454255.1. Classification (GTDB taxonomy): domain Bacteria; phylum Bacteroidota; class Bacteroidia; order Flavobacteriales_D; family Sanyastnellaceae; genus CAMCYM01. The sequence continues at coordinate 322 of JBMTYE010000271.1, read as the reverse complement.
TACCCGACGATTTATACGATTTGTCCGAACCGCCTGCTCACGCAGTCGGGCCAAATCTCGGCCGCGGCCCACGGAACCCTCGCCACCAGCCCGACCTGCGCACCGGCCTCGCTTCCCATCGACGTGGCGCTGCTCGACTACACCGGGCCCACAGCCGGCTGTCCCGGCGCGGGATTTCCGCTTTCTGTCCGCATCCTGAACCAGGGCCTCGAACCCCTGACCTCGTGCACCATCGAAGCCACCACCCCAGGCGGACTGACTCTGGAATCCACGTGGACGGGAGAACTGCCCACCTACGGGATTGCCGAAGTGGATTTGGGCG
>JBMTYE010000270.1:0-2657 GCA_049454255.1 Flavobacteriales bacterium | reverse complement strand
TTCACGGCCGAAATATATAAAAAAAGCCAACATCCACTTTCAATGACACAACAGGCCATCTTCATACCCCTCGGCCCCAGCTTAGTGCCAGCCAAACCGGCGGCACGTACGCGGTCGTGAGGTCCAGGACGATGAACCACAAGGGGTCGGGCACGAGAAAGGCCATCGAGATGCCCCCCAGCAGGAAGAGTATCCCCACGGTGTAGGCCCAACGAGAGCGGTAAGCTGCCGAGCCCCAGCGGGCCACCACCAGCGCACCCGCGAAGGTGCCCACGGCGTGCGCGAGCCACGGAAAGAGCAGGTTGATCGGCTTGAGATACGGTGCCGCGGCACGCAGGCCTTCTGCCGTTTGCATGTTCGCCTCCGGCGGCAAACCGTCCGGCAGGGGTATCCAATCCGCCCCGGCTGACACCAGCGCACCATTCACGAGCGCCCCGAGCACCACTCCGAGCACAAACACCGCGATATCCTTCAAAAATGCCATAAACTCAAACTTCAACTCAAACTCAAACTCAAACTCAAACTCAAACTAAAACTTAATCTCACCTCCCCTTCATCCTCACCTGCTGCGGATTCTTAATCGCCTGCTCGACCTGTTTGATCTCTTTCTTGAGCATGCCTTTTGTGTCGTGGCGCTTGCTGTCGGCGAGGAGGATGGCGGCTTCGCGGGTTTTGCGGCGGGAGGAGGCGATGATGGCCAAGTTGAGTTTGGCCATCGCGATGTCGGTCGACTGCTTCAACCCGAGGCGGAGGGCTTCGCGCAGCAGGCGGTCCGCGTCTGACATGTTGTGCTCCATCGCGAGGCTGCCCATCAAAAAGTAGTACGTGGGACGGCGCCGCGGCCACAGGTGCGACGGATTCACTCGCGCAAGCCATTTGCGAGCATCATCCATGCGCTGCTGGCGGAGGTTGACGAAGACGAAGAGCATGCGCACGCTTTGGAGCGCAGCGAGCACCACCACCACGGCCACCAGCACCATGCCGATGCCGGCACCGATGTAACCCTTTGTAAACAAGTATACTGCATAAGCAATCGCCGCAGCAGCGAGGAGGATCTTCACGATCCGCGTATCGATCCGGGAAAGCAGGTTCATCGGTTCTGGGAAATCGCCGCTAAGCTACGGCGGTTCGCGGGCGGGAGCGCATCCGGCCGTACCTTTCGGGCATGGCCACCCTTGTACGCCTCCGCATCATTCTCGACACGGAAAACGACGTCTTCCGCGACATCGAAATCCCGACGGACGCCCCGCTGCTCGCCCTGCACGACGCCATTTTGAAGGCCTTCGGCTGGGAGGCCGGGGAGCTGGCTTCGTTCTACCGGAGCAACGAGGCGTGGGACCGCGGTGACGAGTTCCCGCTGCTGGACATGCCGGCAAGCGACCTCGACCTGGGACTCGACGACGAAGAGCTTGATTTCGAGGACCGTCCGCTCTTGCCGAAGAAGCCCGCGGAGCCGCGGACGATGGCGGAGGCGCGCGTCGGAGGCCTGCTTCCGGATGCAACCGCACGGGCCGTCTATGTGTACGACTTCCTTCGGATGTGGTGCTTTTACGTCGAGCCACTCGCGTTTTCGGAGGCGGAGGAAGCGGTGGTCTATCCGCGGGTAACGTGGGCGTTCGGCGATGCGCCGCCGGCGGACAGCCGGGAGGCGGACAACTTCGATGATTTGCTGGCGGCCATCGGGGCGGCAGAAACGGGTGGGCCTGCGCTGACGGGCGACCCGGAAATCGATGCATATCTGGCTGATCTCGAGGGAGATGAGGACGAGGAGGACCACGAGGGAGGGCCGGAGTTCATGGACTTGGATGGGTTGGACGACCGGTACTGACCGCGCGCCGGAGGCCGGGGAGCGGCCGCTGCTCGTGGTGCTTGCGGGCCCGACCGCCGTGGGGAAAACGGCGTGTGCTGTGGCGTGTGCGCAGGCCCTCGGAACCGAGGTCGTCAGCGCCGACGCCCGCCAAATCTACCGCGGGATGGAAATCGCCACGGCCGCGCCGACCGCCTCGGAAATGGGGGACGTTCCGCACCATTTCGTGGCGTGCCTGGATCCGGCCGAGCCGATGAGCGCCGGGCGGTACGGGGAGGCGGCGCGGGCTGTGCTCGAGGCGGTGTTCGCGCGTCGGCGGACCGCCGTGCTGGCCGGCGGCAGCGGACTTTACCTCCACGCGGTGCTGTACGGGCTCGACCCCCTGCCGGCCGATGCGCAGGTGCGGGCGGAGTTGATGGCGGAGCTTGAGCAGCGGGGGTTAGCTGCGCTGGTGGAGGAGTTGGAGCGGCGCGACCCCGTGACGTTTGAGCGGATCGACCGATCGAACCCCCACCGCGTGGTGCGGGCGCTCGAGGTGTGCCGGGCAGCGGGAAGGCCATTTTCGTCGTTTCATACGGGCGCGGCCACGGCGGACGTGCCGTTTGACGTGCTTGCGCTCGGGCTCGAACTGCCCCGGCCGGTGCTGCATGCCCGCATCGCTGCGCGGCTCGAACGCATGGTGGCCGACGGCATGGAAGACGAGGCGCGGCGGCTGCACCCGCAGGCCCATTTGAATGCGTTGCGAACCGTAGGGCTGCGCGAGTGGTTTAGCTACTTTGACGGTCAATCGACCCGGGCAGAAGCCCTCGCCGCCATCCTCGCCCTCACCCGGCAGTATGCGCGCCGCCAA
>JBMTYE010000269.1:0-2662 GCA_049454255.1 Flavobacteriales bacterium | reverse complement strand
AGCAGGAGGATGCGGTCGCACGAGAATGGACTCCCAGCAGGATGCAACGCACTCCAACCAAATTCGCCCGGGGTAATTGCGGTTCCCCGCATGCCAGTTCCTCCGAATGGACCCTCGTGGCGGGCAACGGCAATCCGTCCCCCTTCCCACGCGATGTCGCTGAAGAACTCCGCCCCTTGGCTTCCGTGGGTCCCTGCGGCTTCCCACGGAACCACAAGTCCACGTTCCCGCAAGACACTCGGTGCATAGCTCTCGAAATAGCTGCGCATGGCCTGGCCGTAGGCGCCTGCTTGGACATGGCTACCACCGCAGTGTACGATGTCGATTTTGCCTTCACCTCGGCGAATGACCGCGTCAAGTACGGTGTAAAATGTGCTGAAGGTGCCCACTCCGCCTGGAAACTGAATCGGGAGTCGTTGCGCGCCGACTGCGCGAAACAGGCTGTCTGTCCTCCGCACATCATCGCGCTGTGCTGCCGCTCGCGGTGTCACTGCGACAAGGCAGAGGATTGTACACAGGGAGACAAGCAAGCACCTCATGGAGCAGGAGGTGTGGAGAGACACCAGGCGTGCCATTCGGCATCGAGGGACTGGAGCAGGAGCTTCCCGACTTTGCGGGCTCCGGCTGGAGTAAAGTGGATGTGGTCCGGACCGGCGAGTGGAGGGGAAGTGGTCGTCCAGGCGTGCATCGAGTTTTCGCCTCCCATCACGGCGAACAGGTCCCAGAACAGGGCGCCGCGCGCCACCGATTCATCGCGCATCGCATCCCGAACGGCACTGAGGTAGGGGTAGCTGACGTAGCTCGTGCCGCGCTGCTGTGACATGTCGGAGGGACCGATGACCACGAGCGCGGCATCGGGAAAAAGGCGGCGGAGGTAGTCGATTTGGCTGCCGAACCAAGCGCCGAAGCGGCGGGCACCAGCGTCGTCCTTGAGGTGGGGGACCGAGTTGCCGCCGAATTGAAGGATGAGCAGGGCGGGGGGGTGGTGCTGCATTTGGCGGGAGAGCTGGGCGCCGTCGAGTTGCTTGAAAAAGGTGCCGCTACTCCCGCGCAAGGGAACGTTGTGCACCCAGACGCCGCCCACGCTCCCCAAACCCACCGCACACACCTCCACCGGGCCGCCATCGAACTCGAGCCGCACTTTGCCTGGCGCGGCAGGAAGTGCAAACCGAACCGCCTGTTCGATGGAATCCCCCCGCAAAATGGACACCCCCACGAGCACGGTATCCAAGAAACACCGGACCTCAGTTCCCGTCGTGGACTGGCCGACCAACACTTCGGCGACCTCCCATTTCCGCAATCGCGAAGACGCCGAATTCCTCGGGATGTAGTCCAAATACGTCGTGCCTCCCTTCCAGGTCGCGACGGTGGCGAGAGGGCCATACCGACGATGACCCAGCTGTTTCGACAGTCCAGCATACCCTGTGTGACGCACCCAGCCGGGCCCGGGACGGATATCCACCGGAGCCGGAGCCAGTGGAACGGCCGGCAGAAAGCCCGGCCCTGTACCTCCCCAACGCTCTTGCCAACCGGCCCGCAGGACGTCGGTGATTCGGTCGGATTCGATTTGGGAGTCGCCGAAGTGCCACACGTGGACGGCGTCGCTGCCGCCCGCCGTAGCCTGTTCGAAGAACCGGTGCAGGCGGCCGAGGGCTTCGGAAGAACCGAGGAGCCGCAGGTTCGGATGCAGCTGGTGCGGGAGCGAGGCGGCAGCCCCGATGTCAGCACAGCCTAGTGCAGGTGCGGGAGGTGGGGCATACTGCATTACCGAGCCCCAGAGCAGTGAATCCGGCGGACGCTCCGGGCCGTCAGGTTCGATTTCCGATGCGGCATAGCCAGCGAGCAAATCGTCCACGTCCTCGGATGCCAGTGCAGTCGTATCGCTTTCCCATGCCGTTCGACCGGGGAAGTGCCAAACTGAAATCCCATCGACCTTCCATTCCCAGCCGTCGTCGGGTGCGGTGAATACCAGAACTGCACTGCACCCTGCCACCGCGAGCAGGAAGGCCAGCGTAAACCCTCGGGAATGTGGACGCTCGTCGCGGTTCATGGGGTGCGCGGGCTGGGGGGGATGCGCAGTTTTTGGCCCGGAAAAATCGTCCCGGTGAGTCCGTTGAGTTGCAGCAAGGCGTCGGGAGTCACGCCCGGGTACAGGCGCGCGATGCCGTAAATCGTCTCTCCTGGCTTGACGACGTGGATTCCACTTGATCCCGCAGGCTCCGCTGGGCGCGGGGATGGGGTGGATGGAGGGATGGCAGAGGTCGGCTGCGGCGGGCCGACCTTGAGCCGGTCACCGATGTCGATGCGATCGCTGCGCAGGCCGTTCCACCGCTTGAGTTCGGCCACGGTCACCCCGTACTTCCGTGCGATGGTGCTGAGCACGTCACCTTTCCGAACAGTATGCACGGGCACAGGACGCACGGACGGTGCGGGCAAGGCCCGCGGCGCCCAGGTGGCAAGCGAGTCCCAACTCACACTCCACCGCCGCGAAAACAGCTCCGGTAAGCGCGTCGGGTAGGCCGTGAGCAAAGCGCAGTCCAGCGATTCGCCCACCCACCACGGAAAGAACGTGCGCTGGCTGCGCCGGTCCATGCCCAGCACGGCATCGAGTGCATCCCTCCGGACCGCCCCATCGCCGCACGGAACGGCCTGCCAGTCCGCG
>JBMTYE010000268.1:0-2677 GCA_049454255.1 Flavobacteriales bacterium | reverse complement strand
GGCCTTAGCGCACGCCCGCTTCCCCCTCGGGCACCTCCGCAAACCCGAGGTCCGCGCATGGGCCCGAGCGCACAACCTGCCCACGGCCGAAAAGAAAGACAGCCAGGGACTGTGTTTTGTCGGCAAGGTCCACCTACCGGACTTCTTGCGGATGCAGCTGGCCTCGCGCCTGGGGAACATCGTTGAAATCCCGTGCGACCACCCCAAACTCGCCGCGCATGCCCTCACCACGGGACGGGACGCTGCTGCTCCCATCTCGTGGACCCCAGACGACGGACGCGTAGTCGGTGAGCATCCCGGAGCGCACTTTTTCACCGTCGGCCAGCGGAAAGGAATTGCGGTCGGGGGACGTCCACAGCCCCTGTTCGTGATCGAACGCGACGTCGAAACAAACACTTTATATGTGGGCATGGGCGATCAGCACCCCGGACTCTACCGCCGTGCCTTGTTCGTCCATGCGGCAGAAGTGCACGAGGTTCGACCGGGAATCACCCCTGCTGTGGGCGCATCGACCGCAGACTTCGGTGTACGGTACCGCTACCGTGCCCCGCTTGAACCCGCCGTGTGCAGCCGGTTCGAGGACGGCATGCTTGTCGAGTTCGAGCGTCCCCAACGCGGTATCGCATCGGGCCAATTCACTGCATGGTACGCGGACGATGAGGTCATCGGCTCCGGGCCGATTGCTTGGTAAAGCACGTATCTTTCGGCCATGCGGAAATTGATGATGCTCAGCATGTTTGTGGGTGTGGCAGCCTTGTCGGCCGCCCAGGCCCCGTGTCCGAACACATGGACGGTCGAAGTAAGCACGGCGATGTGGGGCACGGAGGTGGGCTGGAGTTTACATGACGCATCAGGGCTTGAAGTCGCCTCGGGAGGTTCCTATCCGAACAATTTTGCGGTCAGCTCGAGTATTTGCTCGGATGCTTCGTGTTTCGTTTTGGTCATGACGGACTCGTTCGGGGACGGGTGGAACGGCGGAGAGGCGGTGCTAACTGCTCCGGATGGAACGGTCTACGGTCCGTTCACCCTGGACAACGGTAACTGGGGGGCCATTACCGTCGGAACAGGCGACTGTCCCGTGCTCCTTCCTGGCTGCACAGATGCCACAGCGTACAATTACAATCCGGCAGCGACGTGGGATGATGGTTCATGCATCACTCCCCCCTCCTGCCCCACCGGTGCCGCCCTCGTGGTACTGTCCTCGGAAACGGCAGACCCCTGGTCAGCCCTGAGCATGTCGGTTACGGGGCCTTCGGGCGAATGGATTCCGGTTTCAGGCACGAATGTTCCAGGAGGTTCGACATCGAGCTGGGCCTGTGTGGGCCCGGGTTGCTACACGTACCAAATCTGGGGTGCATGGAACGAGGACGCCGGCGGGACGTTGGATTGGGGAACTGGCAGTGTGGAGGTGGAAGTGGATCCGATGTCAAACATGGCCCTCCTCGGTCTCGATGTGTACGCAGCGGGAACGGCGTGTGAGCCGTCTGTTTGGGGATGTACGGATGAGGATGCCTCGAATTACCAGCCTGGAGCGACCGACGACGATGGCTCATGCATCTTCCCGGTCGACTGTGGCGACGGCGAACTCGTTCATTTCTATCTGTGCACATTCAGCTCAGGTGCCGATGTCGCCTTCACACTGATCGATGCGGCCAGCGGTGATACGTTGTACTCCCAGGTCGGATTCAACGATTTTGCCATTGTGCACAGCGACCTCTGTGTGGAGGAAGGGGCTTGCCTGACCGCGGTACTGGAGAATATCGGCGAAGGGACCGGCTGGCACGGCGGCTACGTCACCTTGACGGCATCGGGGACTTCGTACTACGGGACACTCGCTGAAGGTCTTGAAGGCGCTACAGAGACAGAAATTCTCGGCGGTGGTTGTGGGGAAGAGGGATCGGGTGGCTCGCCGTTCAGCTGGCCCGAGCCCATCGGGCTGACGGCTTGGCCGAATCCGACGGAGGAAGTCATCAACGTCGTCGGCGAAGGCTTCGATGCGCACTTCCCTGTGTCGGTGGAGGTCTACGATGGACTCGGTCGGTGTGTGTTTCGGTCCCAGCGTCCGGCGCAGGCCATCGGGTCGATTGAGGTCGCAGCGTTGCCTGCTGGCGTCTACCGTTTGGTGTGCCGCCAGGAGGCCAAATCGGCGGGGACGACCTTCATTCGTCGCTGACCTCCGTGCTGCCGAGGGAGGCAGAGACGAGGTAAGCGGTGCGGCGCACATCCGTACGAGACACCATCTCCGCCAGGAATCCCGTGGCGAAGAACAGGCCACCGAGCACCATGCCGGTCAAGGAGATGTAGAAGGTCGAGATTTCTGTGATGTTCCGGCCCGGGTCGCCTGCCGCCATGCTGATTCCTTTGTTGACGACTAAGGCGCCTACTCCCACGGCGCTGAGGAAAAACATGGCGAGGCCGAGGGCGCCGAAGAGGTGCATGGGCTTGCGGGCAAACCGCGACATGAACGAGATCGTCATGAGGTCGAGGAAACCGTTGAGGAAGCGCTCCATGCCGAATTTGGAGGTGCCGAATTTCCGAGCGCGGTGTTCGACCACCTGCTCGCCGATGCGCGAGAATCCTGCGTTTTTTGCGAGAATGGGGATGTAGCGGTGCATCTCGCCCTGGACTTCGATGGCCTTGACCACTTCGAGCCGGTAGGCCTTGATGCCGCAGTTGA
>JBMTYE010000267.1:0-2695 GCA_049454255.1 Flavobacteriales bacterium | reverse complement strand
CAAACTGAAAACTCAAACGAGCGGCACGGCCGCGCAAACTTGCGGCAGGGTGTGCCGGATTTTGAGGACGGAGATGGAGGAGGAAGTGGGGGGCGGGGATAGATTTGGACCGAGAGGGGGTGGCGAGGGGGAAAAGGTGAATGTGGAACGAAATGGAGACGGAGATGGCAAACGTGGTGTTGTTTATTGCGGCCACCCTCGACGGGAAGATTGCCCGGAAAGACGGCAGTTTGGATTGGCTGCATGGCGTGCCGAACCCGAACAAAAGCGACTTCGGGTATGCGCGGTTTCTGAGCACCGTCGGGACGCTGTTCCTGGGGCGCAAGACGTATGAGGAGATCCTCGGGTTCGGCGTTGAGTGGCCCTATGCGGGCAAAACCAGCTATGTGGTCACGTCGGACGCGAACTACCGGCCGGTGACGGACGGGACGTTTTGTCTCAAGCAAGACCTTGCAACGTGCGTTCGTGACCTGAGGGCATCGAGCGACCAGGACATTTGGCTTGTCGGGGGGAGTCAGCTCATTGCCACCTTCATGGAGTTCGAACTTGTGGATCGCATCATCGTTACGTTGATTCCGGTAACCCTGGGCGAAGGAATCCCATTGTTTCCAGCACATGCGAAGGATGTCAACTGGGCATTGCGGGAGGTGGAGCGGTTCGATTCGGGGGTGCTCGGTTTGACCTACGACCGGGTCTAGCGGCTAGATTTGGGAGATGCAGCTGCCCTACGATGAACGGGTCGATACCGGGAGGTTGAGCGCGTGTTTCAACAGCACGTCGGCGACCTACAAGTTCTACTGGTTTCTCGCGATGCTCGAGGCCGTGGAGGAGGGCAAGGACCGGATTGAGAAGCGCGAGTTGTTTGCCCGGATGGTTGCAAATGCATGGTTTTCTGTAAATTACTTCCACGTGTCCTTCGGGCCGTTCGATCGGTTGCAGGAGAAAATCGAACTGCTGAAAGGCACCGAGGGACTGGCCGTGGATGCGCGCAAGGAGGATGTGATGCAGGTGCTGCTGGAGTCCCGTCAGACGTCTACCGCTCAGCACCTCAAGCACTTCGACACGAACGTTCCGCACAAGTTCTTGAGTCCGTGGCTGGGCTCGGGCGCGCGGTCGGATGTCTACGCGCTGTCGCAGCATGGATTTGAGTTCGCGCCGTACGCTCTGTACGATGCTTTCGTGCTCGTCCAACCGGATTGGTTCACTTACTTCCGGCGGAATTCCGGGATCCTCAAGGATTTCTGTTACTGGAACCTTGCGCTGTTCTTGCAGACGCGCAACCCGAACGTGCCGGACATCCCGAACAAGTTGCGGCGGCCCGAGCGGCGGGGAAGTTTGGCCCAGCACAAAAAGCAATTCTGGGACATCGTCTTAGAGGATTTGGGGGGCGTGCGCTGCATGTACACCGGCCGCGACCTGCACCCCGGCACCTACGATGTGGAGCATTTCGTTCCCTTCCAGTTCGTGGCGCACGACCAAATGTGGAACCTCGTTCCCGCCGACCCGGCCTTCAACAGCCGCAAGGGCGACCGGCTGCCGGTCCTCGACCGCTACTTCCCGGACTTCTACCGCATCCAAACCGAGGCCGTCGGCATCATCCGCGAAAAGAAACCGCACAGCCGCTTCCTCGATGACTACGTCTCGGTCTTCAAAAGCCTCGACATCAGCGAGGAGGCCTACCGGGACTGCATCGCTCCGCTGCTGACCATAGCGCACCACAACGGGTTTCAGTATTTGGGAGGATGAGGGGGGTGGGGTTGTAGGTTTGCAGGTATGATGTAATCGGTGATGAACGCCGCTGTCGAGCGCGCGGAAGCGTGGAAGGCGGCAGGAGTGGATGAGGCGACGCGGGAGGCGATTGAGGCCATGTTGCAGGAGGGGGGAGAGGGGTTGGTGGAGGCGTTTGGGGCGGAACTGGAGTTCGGGACGGGAGGCTTGCGCGGCATTATGGGCGTGGGGACGAACCGGATGAACCAGTACACGGTGGCGCAGGCGACGCAGGGACTGGCGAATTACCTCATGGGCCGCGGTGGAGGGACGGTGGCGATCGCCTACGATTCGCGCAACCGGAGTGCGGAATTTGCGGATGTGGCGGCTTCTGTTTTGGCCGGTAACGGCTGCAATGTGTTGCTTTACAAATCCTTGAGGCCCACGCCGCAGCTCTCCTTCACGGTGCGCAACCGCGGCTGTGTGGCGGGCATCGTGGTCACTGCCAGCCACAATCCGAAGGAGTACAACGGCTACAAAGTCTACGGCGCGGATGGGGGCCAAATCGTGCCCCCGGACGACGCGGCCATCCTCGCGGAAGTGCGCAAGGTCACGGATTTGCGGCAGGTCCGGTACGCCACGTCGGACGAGCGGGCTGCGCGGGTGGAGTGGCTCGGGGATGCGGACGACGCGGCCTACCTCGCGGCGGTGCTCGCGTTGCGGTCGGACGCGGACCTGGCGGCACACGGGTCTGACCTGCCCATCGCCTACACGCCGCTGCACGGCACCGGGGGGGTGGCGGTGGTGCCGGCCCTCGCGGCGTTTGGCTTCCGCAACGTCCACCTCGTCGCCTCGCAGGCCGCCCCGGACGGCGACTTTCCCACCGTCCACAGCCCCAACCCGGAAGAAGGAGCCGCCCTGGCCGAGGCCATCGCCCTGGCCCGCTCGGCCGGCGCCTCCCTCGTCCTCGGCACGGACCCCGATGCCC
>JBMTYE010000266.1:0-2706 GCA_049454255.1 Flavobacteriales bacterium | reverse complement strand
CCGGAGGTGGGGTTCGGCCGGGCGACGAGGGCGGCGGCGGGGACGGTGGGGGCGGCCGGGGAGGCCACCGAGACCAGGTTCGTCGCGAAGTGGAAGGCCTGGGAGATCGAGCGGCCGAAGTCGGGCTCGAAGTTGACGAAGTTGCCGCCGGCTACGCGCTTGATGCGGGTGTAACCTGAGCCGTCGTCGTTTGCCCAGAAATCTTGGCCGTCGTCGTCCGTGTCGAGCACTTCGATGCGGTAGCAGCCGGCGTTCAGCGAGAGGGTATCGCGGAAGGTCGTGTTTGCTTCAGCGTAGGTGCGTGACCAAACCACTTCTCCCGCCGCATCTGTGAGGCGGACCGAGGTTTCCCACGGAACGTTGTTTGTCTTCGTCCACACGATGATGCGGTTGTCGTCCAGGTCCGGGTAGGACCAGGTGGGAACGCGGTGGAAGGTGGTCGAGGAGGCGTTGTTCGAGGTTTGGCCGTCGAGGGGTGAGGTAACTTCGACGGAAAAGGTCAAGGGGAGCTCGTCGCCGCCTTCGGTGAGGACCGGGTCGGTGTAGGGCAGGTCCACGACGGCAGTTTCGAGAAACGCCAAATTCCCTTCCCACGCGAACGTCTGCGGCGCGCCGCCCGTGACCGCGCAGGTAAACGTGCAGGACGTCAGCGGCTCGCTGCCCGTGTTCCGGATCCGGACGCGGGCCCCTTCGCACACGGGATTCCAGCGGCTCTGCAGCTTGTCGTCCGTGGGGGCAAGGATGTCCATCAGTTCCACGTCGTGGGTGAAGTTGGGCGGGCCGTAGGCGACGATTTGGCCCTCCATCACGTAGTTGCCGTAGGGGTCGTATAAAATGTCGTATTCCACCGTGAACGGCTCATCGGTCGCCACGTGCGGCGTGAGCTCGATTTCGCGGGTGTCGACGGGTGCGCCCGGACACCAGCCTGCGCGGTCGTAAATCCAGGTTCCGCCTTGCGGATACAGCGGATTATCGCCGCATTCGCGCATGATCTGCCAGCTGTCCACCAGCGTTCCATCGACCCGAACGGAGTGGATGTTGTTGCAAAACTCTGCGCAGTTGTTGCCTGAGCCGAAGCCGTGGCCGCTTGCGCGGGTCAGCAGCCGGAAGCCCTCCTCGCCCGGGGCGGGCGTGAAGGTGTGGGGCTCCACCGCCAGATCGAATCCCGCGAGCCCGTACGACCCGCGCCAAAACGCCTCCACCCGCTCCACATCCCGGGGCGGCGTTCCGTGGATGAACGCGAACTTCAGGTCGAGCAGCTCCTGCCAGTTCCCCGCCTCGAGCTCCACGCTGTCGCGCAGCAGCGGCAGGTAATCCGTCACGTCGTACACCCACGCCCACCCGTCGTCGCCGAGGGTCAGCCCGATACCATATGGCGTAATGTAGCGCCCGAGTTCCACGCGCTCGACCACCTCGAACGGCGCGCTGAAGTAGCTCAGGGTGTCTTGGAGGTAGACCACCTCCGGTCCGGTGATGGGGTAGGTCGCCACGACCGTGCCGTCCTCGAGCCGGGTCGTCGTCTGCGCGCCCGCCGGCCACCCGTAGGCCAAATCCGTCATCACCACCCCATTGCCCGCCACCTCCCACGCCGTGATGCTCACTGGCGGAACCGCGACCGGCCGGTCCACGACCACACTCACTTCTCCGACCACTGCGGCCCCTTGCAGCAGCCGGAACGCAGGCCGCAGCTCCCCAGCCACCGGGCCTTCGCGGAAAAACGCCTCTGCACCGCGGTGGGCGACACGGCCGGCATTGCCGTGCAGCACACCCTCCTCCGAAGCCGTCCCGTCAGCGCCGTCGAAGTGGAAGTCGGCCCGCAGCGCGGCCAGCTCGGGGTGCGCCGCATCAACCGGGCGGCTGCGGTACGCCGCGATAACCTCCGGCGCAAGCGCCGCATTCCACACCCGGAACTCATCGACGTCGCCACGGTAGTCGTTGCCACCCCACCCGTCGCAACCGATGTGGAAGCGCACCACCTCGCCGATGGGGTTGTCGAGGTTCGATCCGCTGTGGAACAGCACCCCGTTCAGGTACATCGCCATGGTTCCGGCGGCGGCGTCTTTCACGAACGCCCAGTGGTTCCAACGGCCCTCGTATTGGGCTTCCGTCGCAGCGGCGTCGATGCGGTCGTATCCGCCGGAGTAGCCGGCATCCCAGTAGACGCGGCTGTTTGACCACGGCAGGTGCACGTTGAGCTCGCGCTGGCCTTGCGGGCCGTGGCCTTCGAAGAGGGTCGAGTTCTCGGGCTGCACCAGCGCGTTGCCGCGCTGCCAAAACTCCACCGTCACCGCATCCCCCAGGCCATCAATCGTCTCCGCATCCACCTCGAACCGGTCGCCTCCATCGAAACGCACATAGTTTCCCGCTCCGAAGGCGAACCGCGTGCGGCCCGGAGCTACCCCGGCCACCCCAGCCCCCTGCAGCACCCCGGCATCCTCCACCGCGACCTCCAGCTCCAGTCCCTCCACGCCATCCCACACCCACGGCTCCTCCAGCACCACCTGGTTCACCCCCTCCTCCACCACCCACCGCGCCTGCGCCTCCCAACCGCCATCGACGAGCCCCACGAGCTCCCCACCGGCCCACCCCCGCAACCGCACCTCCACCCCGGCACCGGCGCTCCCCGGCCCGACTGCCCACGGCAGCTCCACCGCCTGCACCCCGCCCGGCTCAAGCCCCATCCCCGCCAGCTCCTCCCCCCCGAAC
>JBMTYE010000265.1:0-2706 GCA_049454255.1 Flavobacteriales bacterium | reverse complement strand
GCGTCCTAAGCGTGCAACCGCGACGGTCGGGACCGGAAACCTGCAAGAAACTTCCATTCTCCCCGGCTGAACACGACTGCCCGCCCTCCAGTGCTGTGCACTGGGGGGCGCGTGTTTTTCAGACGGTTAGCTTGAATGAGTGAGCGCGTGGAGCTTCATCGCCCGGACCATCGCCGCGAGTCCGTTTGCCCGCGTCGCACTCAGGTGGGCCTGCAGGCCGATGCGGTCAAGGAACCAGAGGTCGGCTGTAGCGACCTCTTCCGGCCGCAGTCCATTCAACACCTGAAGCAACAGCGCGACGATTCCCCGGGTAATCAATGCATCCGCATCTGCCCGGAACTGCATGCGGCCTTCCGCATCGCGTGCAGCATGCAGCCAAACCCGCGACTGGCAGCCCCGAATCAGCGCCTCGTCGACCTTGTCCGCCTCCGGCATGGCGGGCAGTTCCCGACCCAAATCGATCAAATGCTCGTAACGGTCCGACCAGTCGTCAAAGAGGCCGAAATCCTCGGCTGCTGCGGTTTGGCGGGCATCGAGGGTGCTTTCCATGGGACGAAGATACGGGCGGTGGCGCGTGGCTCTCGCTTCAGCCGAGGACCCGGGCGGCGCGGCGCACGCCGTCGATCAAGGCATCCACCTCGTCCTCCGTCGTGTACACGCCAAAGCTCGCGCGGACGGTACCCGGCAATCCCCACTTTGCCATCAACGGCTGGGCGCAGTGGTGGCCTGTCCGGACCGCGATTCCACGGGCATCGAGGAGGGTTCCGACGTCGTAGGGTGTGTGGGTGCCGAGGAGGAAGCTCACCACTCCGATGCGGGAGGGGGCGTTTCCGAGGAGGCGCAGGCCTTCGATGCTGCGCAGGCCCGCCTCGGCGTGGGCGAGGAGCCGAGCTTCGTGGGTGGTGACGGCCTCGGCGCCCAGGCCGGCGTGCCAGTCGAGGGCCGCGGCCAGTCCGATGGCGCCGGAAATGTGGGGGGTGCCGGCTTCGAAGCGAAACGGCGGCGGGGCGAAGGTGGTGCCGCGTTCGAGGTCGACCTGATCGATCATGTCCCCTCCCCCGCGCCAAGGCGGAAGGTCCGCAAGTACCTCAGCCCGGCCGTACAGCACCCCGATTCCAGTAGGTCCGTACACTTTGTGGGCAGAAAAGACCACGAAGTCTGCACCCCCAACCGACACATCCACCCCGCCGTGGGCGATGGCTTGGCCCGCCTCCACGAGCACACGCGCGCCTACCGCATGGGCCGCCTGCGTCCACCGGGCGACATCGTTTACTGTCCCTAACACATTCGAAACGGCAGTGAACGCGACCAGGCGGGGATGGAGCTTCAGTTTGGATTGAAAATCTTCCTCATCAAATTCACCCTGCTCTGTCAACTCCACCACAGCAAGCCGCGCGCCTGTCTGCTCGGCAACGAGCTGCCACGGTACGAGGTTTGCGTGGTGCTCCATCCGCGTGACGAGCACCACATCGCCCGGCTGGAGCTGGGATCCGCCCCACGCGTAAGCCACGAGGTTGATGCCGTCCGTCGCTCCGGAGGTAAAGATGATCTCATCGGATCGAACCGCGCCGATGTGGCGACGCACCGTTTCGCGGGCGGCCTCGAACGCATCCGTCGCGCGCTGCGACAGGGTGTGCACGCCGCGGTGCACGTTAGCGTAGTCCGTTTCGAGGAACCGCCGTTCTGCGTCGAGCACGGCCCGCGGTTTGAGCGCCGACGCGGCAGTATCGAGGTAGACCAGCGGTTTTCCGTGGACCGTGCCGCTTAGGGCTGGGAATTCAGCGCGCAGTTCCGGGCTCATGCGGAAGGGGTTTGGGGGCTCCGCAAGCGGAGCCAAAATTCCACATTGCCATCTCCCCCGACGACAGGCGACTCCATGCGGTCCACGGCCTCCCATCCCGCCTGCCGAGCGACTTCCTCCACCCGACTGACGGCCGCCTCCCGCCGCCGAGCATCCCGCACGATGCCATTGCGGCCGAGGCCCTGCGGCCCCACCTCAAACTGCGGCTTGACGAGCACCCACACCTCCGCTCCAGGAACCACCAGCCGGCCCACCGCAGGCAGCACGTGCGTCGCCCCCACAAACGACACATCCACCACCGCAGCATCCACCGACCCTCCGCACGCCTTTTCGACCTCCTCCACCTTCAGATCCAGCACATTCGTCTGTTCCCGCCACACCACGCGAGCATCGTCCCGCAGGACCTGGGCGAGCTGGTCGCGGCCCGTATCCACGGCGAACACCCCCACCGCTCCCCGCTCGAGCACGACCTGCGTAAATCCCCCCGTCGACGCGCCCACATCGAGCACCCGGCGGCCTTCCCACCCGTAGTCCGGCCAACGCTCGCACGCCGCCAGCAACTTCAACGCCCCCCGGCCCACGTAGCTCCACGGCTGTTCAACCCATTCAAGCGCAGCGTCCTCAGCGACATGCGCTGCCGCCTTGCGTACCACAGCACCGTCCACCCGAATCCCGGACCCTTCGATGGCTTCTACCGCCCGCATCCGGGAAGGTGCCATCCCGCGGAGGACCACCAGCCGGTCGAGGCGGATTCCGGTGTTCATGCCACCGGCTTCTCGGCAAACCGCCGCTCCACTTCCGTTCGGAACTCCTCTGCACCCACTTCTCCACAGGCCTCGGCAAGAAAGGCTTGGACGAGCATGGCCTCGGCTTCTGTCCGCGCGATACCGCGGGAACGGAAATAG
>JBMTYE010000264.1:0-2715 GCA_049454255.1 Flavobacteriales bacterium | reverse complement strand
CCTGAGGGAGGGCCGCCCGCGCCAAGGCGAAATCACGATAGACGGGCCGGATCAGCGCCGCCGACGGCGCGACGCGACGCCCGCAGCAGCAAGCAGCGGCAAGACGCCCGGCGCCGGAATGAGGCCTTCGCCGGCAAAGAGCGCCGCACCAGCGGTCGACTCGAGGCCGAGGTCCGTAATCAGGAAACTGCCCGGCGTGGCGCCGACCACGATGCGCATCCATCCGTAGTGAATGCTGTCGGTGGCGAGCACGCGGTGCTTGAAGCGGAAGCCCATGTAGTTGACGCTGTTCAGCTTCCATTGGCCAGCACCAGGGCCGAACTCCACCGGGCCGTCAGCGGCGAAGCTTGCCGTCTGCTGGATGAGCGCCGTGGTCGGCAGGTTTGCCCCGGGACCGGAAGTCATGCCGGGCATGCGCATGATGCCGTACCAGGGGTTCGGGTCGTTTGGGTTGATGGGGCCGAACTGCGGCGGGAACTCAAACTTGAGTGTGGCCCCACCATTCGAGCGCTCGATCTTGATGTCCCAACCGGCGACCTCGGTGTTGGAGACGCTTGGAGAGAAGCCGGGCAAGTGCACGTTATTCAGCGAGATGTACAGCCCGTCCGAACCGGACGCCTCGGTCCAGTTGAGCTCGGTAAACGACTTGACTTCAGCGGCTGCGTTGGACGCGAGCACCGCGGTGCCCAACAGTCCTGCAACGGCCATCCCCCGGGTGCAATTGAAAATAGACATCGCCTTTCCTTTCCCTCTCGTATTGGCACTCACCGTTGTGAGCAGTGCCCGCACCCCCTCATGAGCGCGGACAGACGTACTGTGCCCCGCATCGCGCGACGGGCAAGGAATCGCGGCCAAAATTCAAGTTCCTGAACAATCGGATGAGCCTCCTTGCGGGCCGATAAGCGCGCCTCGGGCCGATGGCAAAGAGACAGGGGCAGCCCAACTGGGCCCCTGCGTCACAGTCAGATGGTGCAGATGCACTTGTTCAGCGACGGCGCCGAGTGCCGGCGAGGCCCGCCACACCCAGGAGCGCCAGCGCGCCGGGAGCGGGGATGGCACCGACAGCGATGCCCGCGCCCGAGTCCTCGTACGCGAGTTCAGCGATCATGCGGTCCGCTCCGCTGAGCGAAGAACCGATCACGAAGCGGCCCCAGGCATACTTGGTGCCGCCGTCTGAAGCGACGAAGCGGAAACCGAAGTAGTTCGAGGCGTTGAGCGACCATGCGCCGACCGCCGAGGTCGTCGAGGCAGCACCAGCCCCGAACACGCCGGTCGAGTCGATGACGGTGCCCGCGGCGACGCTCGAAGGGGTCGTCGCGCCGGGGAGGCGGAAGATGCCCGAGCCCGTGGCGTTGAAGAAGGTGAGCGAGGTGGCCGAGTAGGGATTGATGTCCCAACCCGCAACGGCCGAACCCGCGGTACCAGTCGCCTGGGTCTCGACATTGATGTAGAGCCCGTCGATGTTGTTCGGGATGACGAGGTTGGCGTCGGCCCAGTGGACGATCGCGGCGTTCGCGGATGCAACCACGGCAACGGAGGCGGCAGCAGCAGCGTGCTTCACAAGACGGTTCGAAATCTTCATTTGGGAAACCTCAGAAAAGGGAAACCACGAACTGAGCACATGGCTGGGGGTCACGGGAACGACACCCAACACATCCTGCCCCACGGCAGGTTCCTCAGGTCCGTGGGCCGGACGAAAGGACATGGCAACATGCCCCAGATTCACACGGGAGCAACAACATTGACGACAAGAATTTCCGAGTTCTGCATCCGGCATCTGGCCCGATTGTCCGGATAACCTAAACTTAGACCCCATCCGAGGTACGCAAGGGTTTCACCTCTAGCCTGCGCCCACCATGCTTGGAGCCGCGGCACTCGCCTCTGTCCTCGCGACCACCCTTCTTCAGAATGCCCCTCGGGTGAGCACCGACCCGCCGTCCCCGTGTCCGCCCCTTCCGACCCCTGCCCAACGCGCGTGGCAAGGCATGGGGTTCACCGGCTTCATCCACTTCGGGCCCAATACGTTCACCGACCGGGAGTGGGGCCACGGCGACGAGCCAGCTTCGGTCTTCCGCCCCACGGCGCTGGACGCGCGACAGTGGGTACGCGTGATGCAGGATGCAGGCATCGGCGGCGTGGTCATTACGGCGAAGCACCACGACGGGTTCTGCAATTGGCCGACGGCCACGAGCGCCCACTCGGTGAAGGCGAGTCCGTGGCGCGACGGCCGCGGCGATGTCCTGCGGGAACTCTCGCAGGCGTGTTCCGAGGCGGGCATGAAGTTTGGCGTGTACCTCTCTCCGTGGGACCGCAATCACCCCGACTACGGCACCGGCGAACCGTACAACGCCGTCTTCCGGCAGCAACTGCGGGAGGTGCTGACCGGATACGGTCCGGTATTCGAGGTCTGGTTCGACGGTGCATGCGGCGAGGGGCCCAACGGAAAGCGCCAGGCCTACGACTTTCCAAGCTTCGAGCGCACGGTGCGCGAACTGCAGCCAGGCGCCGTGATCTTCAGCGACGTGGGGCCCGACATCCGCTGGGTGGGCAATGAACAGGGCTGGGCGGGCGAAACGTGTTGGTCCATGCTGCGGGCCGCCGGCCACGGGCGTGGGGCCGACAACCCGCCCAGCCCCACGAGCCTCAACGAGGGCGACGAGGACGGGGAAGCCTGGATTCCCGCCGAGTGCGACGTCAGCATCCGCCCCGGTTGGG
>JBMTYE010000263.1:0-2727 GCA_049454255.1 Flavobacteriales bacterium | reverse complement strand
CCCACCCCGGCACGGGGGTGCGCGCGGCAGCCGTCACCGCCGACACCAGTGCCTCCCGTGCATCGGAAGCAGCATTCACCACCGCAACAGGAACGCCCCCGAGTCCGGCTTGGAGTGCGGAGGCATCGACGGGGGTGGCATCGGTTTGGTTCACAACTACTACCGCCGGCAATCCCAACTCAAGCACCTGCATCGCCAGAAATAGCCCGCTGCGCAGCGTGGCCGACTCCAGCACGAGCACCACCACATCCGGCCGCAATGCATGCCCAGGCCGCAGCAGCACTTCCCGGGTCACAACCTCATCCGGTGCCTTCGCGTGCAGGCTGTACGTTCCGGGCAAATCAATCAGCTCGAGCCCAGGCACGGTCCGCACCGAAGCCACTGTCGCAGAAACGGTGACGCCGGGCATGTTGCCCACCTTTCCGCGGCTCCCCGTCAACCGGTTGAACAGCGTCGTCTTCCCGCAATTTGGGTTTCCTACCAGAGCCACCTTCACACCAGCGAAGGTCGTTCTCATCCGGCGGAGGCGGTATCCCCTGTTTGGGGGAGATTGGGCGGGGCTCCGCGCCGCAGCACGAGAACGGGTGCGGCTGCGCCGCAGAACGAGGTCGAGGACGAGGTCGAGGACGAGGTTGAGATTGAGGTCGGAGGAGCCGTTAGACACGACCAACTCAAACTTCAACTCAAACTCAAACTAAAAATCGCGGCCCTACCGCGATTTTACTACTTCCTCGACAGCCAACCCGAGGGGTCGACAGGGGTCTTCGTAGAGCCTTCGACCTTCCAAACCTCGAAGTGGACGACGCCCTTACCGCCTTCCGTGCGGGCCTTTCCGAGGGAGGCACCGGCGTCGATTTTTGCGCCCTTCGCGACCGATGTGGAAGATAGGTTGCTGTAAACCGTTCGGTAGCCACCGTGGGACACAATCACCGTGGCACCCGCGCCCGGGATGTCGAACACGCTCGAAACCGTACCGCCGAAAACGGCGAGGACGGCGGCGCCGGCGTCGGTGGAGAGGTCGATGCCGTTGTTGTCGAGGGTGATGCCGGGGAGCGTGGGGTGGTTTTGGCGCCCGAACCTGCCGGTGATGACGCCACGTCTCACCGGCCAGGGAAGGGTACCCTTGTTGCGTTCAAAGGCCGCTGAAACTGTCTTGCCCGCAGGAGTGAGGGCAAATTCGCCGGCGGAGCTGGCGCGCTCAGCGGCGAGCTCGGACTCGATGATGCGTTTGATCGCGTCGTTGAGCTTTTTGCGCTCGTTCTCAACCCGTTTTTGCTCGCTTCGGAGGCGGCCCTCCTCGCCTTTCAGCTTGTCCACGAGGGCGGCCCGCGAAGCCCGGTCCTTGACGAGTGCGGCCTTCTCCTGTTCTATGCGGGCCAAAACCGACGCCACCTCTTCGCGTTCCATCGCAAGTGCTGTGCGGGTGTCCTGAAGTCGGACTTGCGCAGTCTCGATCGAAGTCACCTGGCGCTTGCGGAGAGTCGAGTAGGACTGGAGCATGCGGAAGCGCAACACTGCTTGCGTAAAATCTTCTGCGGCAAAGAGATACATGAGGGAGTTTTGTCCCAGCGACAGGCGGTAGGCCTGGCGGATCATGCGGGCATACTCGTCTTTCAGGGCGCCGATGTGGCCCTCAAGCGTGCGGATTTCGGTGTCGGCGCCGGCCATGTTGTGCTCGAGCGACCGCAGTTCTTGCTGGTGGTGCCGGACAAGCTGTTCGCGCAGCCGGATCTTTTGGTCCACGAGCTGCAGCTCCTGCATCGCGTCCGACCGGTTCGCTTTTGCGGCTTTGAGCAGGCGCTCGGTGGTAGCGAGCTGCTCGTTGAGGGCATCGCGCCGGCGGGTGAGTTCGTCCTTCGTTTGGCCCACCGCTCCGCGGGGGGCGAGCAGCAGCGCGATGGCCAAACCCACCACGTACCAGCGGTCAAAACGACAAACGGCGCTCCACATCTTCAGGCACTTCAAAGGGAATTTCACGTACGGTATCGACCTTAATCCGCTGAATTTCAAGCTCTATTTCCATTTCCGCATCGCGGTAATCCACGCGAAACGCGAGCGAACGCGGGTAGCGGCCCTGCTCGGTGTCCACGAATTCACCCCGCTCCACCGAGATATAAAGCTCCTCGCGGAAATCGTCGAAGTCGTCGCGTACGGGATCGAAGGTCGCCGCGTCGATGCGGTGCCGCTTTACCAGCAAGTCGTCCCCATCCGCCCTGTCGCGAAGACGTGCATACCGCCTATCCGGCAACGTAACACCGAGAGAGTCCTCATCGACTACGGCGCGTTCTGGGGCACCGACCACCCGGCGGGTCTTGCGGGGATAGCGGGCCACGAGGACGTAGGCGCCGCCGTCGTTGCGGATCAAGAACTTGTCCCCTTCCGGATCGAGGCCGAGCGGCCGCCCAGACAGCAAGTCCTGCACATCGCGCATGCCCAAATCCGCATCGACGAAGTGCCGGACATCCGCCAGACCCGCATAGTACCACCGATTTCCTGGGATTTTGCTCAGTACGAACAGCGAATCGCGGGTCAACAGCAAGCGGGCCACTTCCACCCCAAGGGCCGGACTCAGGCTCATCCAAACCGCGCTGTCGGGGACCATGCGCACCGTGGCGGTGAAAGATTGGTCGAGGGCGTCGGTGCGCACGGTGGCGTCGACCTTCATGCTGAGCCCCGGCCACTGGAGTCGGGTGGTGAGGCACTGCTCAAGCACTTCAGTCGGGGAGG
>JBMTYE010000262.1:0-2734 GCA_049454255.1 Flavobacteriales bacterium | reverse complement strand
TGAAACTCAGTATCACGCAGAACATAGCGGTAAATTCGCCCGCCATTGCCGGCCTCAATCAGCACTTCCTCCAGCCTGCCTCTAAGTTGCATTTGAGTGGTGGTGGTCTTGCTTCCGGAATTCACAAGTTCGATTGCAATGTCCTGCAAGACAGACCAGCTCTTAATCTCGCCTGTCCGGCTGGAATGAACCAGTAAAGGAACCTCTGTCTGAACTGCCTGCCCTGCGGTCTCCGTTGCCGTACCACCGCTCCGCGACGGCACAGCAAGAGGGTTTCCTCGGCCGAAATACACAGCCAGAGCGCCAGCGCAGACAAGAACAACAGCCCCGAAAATTTTAATCCGCGGACTGTAAGGACGGAGTGATTTCACTGGGCATCCTCAACCAACGAAGTCTCTATCTCACCTGCGAAACGGTTTGGATTAGGTGAAGGAACAGGAAAAGGCATCGGCACGGGGATACGAACCACAGGCAGCTTCATCCGCGGAGGAAGCTTGATAGGCTCAAGAGTGCACCGGTGTGTCACTTCGATTGGATTCTTGCAGGTTGCTCCGGCGCAGTCCTGCTTGAAGGACACAACTCCGCCCTCGAAATCCTGAACGACTGTCGAACGCACGCCGGGAATGTTGCCAAGAACAGGTACGTTCACCGCGACAGGTTCGGTTGCAGTGACGCGTTGATCATTTTTCGGATAACCGAGGCAGCCGCGTTCCCAGTTGAGTGAACTCCAGCGGTCACGTGCAGCTCCTCAATATGACCTGGGACGCGTGGTCGGCCACCTCCGTTTGGAACCTGTTCCCTGCGGTCACAGACAACTGCGATCCACAGCCCGTGCTCGGCTATGTGGCGAACAACCTCAGCGAGGATTGCATCGGCACCTTTGTGGTGGAAATCGAGTTCACCGCAACCGACGCGGCCGGCAACTCCGCTACCGCCATCCGGGTGGTGACTGTGACCGACGCGGTCGCCCCGGTTTTCGAGGAGTTGCCTGCGCTTATCGAGCTGGAGTGCTCCGAACCCTTGATTCCGGCAGGCATCGGGGTCACGGACAACGCAACGCCTGAGAATTTGATCGATTTGACCTGGACGGAGAATGTCATCCCCGGTCAATGCGATTCCGAGTACACGGTGATCCGCTTCTACACCGCCACCGACGACTGCGGCAACAGCACCGGCTTCCTGCAGACCATCAAGGTGAGCGACACGCAAGCTCCGGCACTCCTGGGCACGTGTGACTTCGTCGATGGCCAGTCGGTCAACCTGTGTTACGATGACGTGCTGGGCGGCATGACCGTGCCGGACCCCTGCCTGTTCAGCGCAGCCGACAACTGTGATGCGGCCGTGGAAGTTATCTACACGGAAACCGTGGAGAGTGTCTACGGCACCCCGGATGCGGAGGTGGCGGGATACTGTGCCGCGCTCGACCCCGCTCCGGTGGACGGCGCGATGACCTGCGATGAATTCACCCCCCACAGCCTGCGGTTGTTCAACTTCCCGGGTGGGGAGTTCTACCAAAGCGTGGAGGGTGTGGTGACCAACCTCACCAACGGTGGCTGGACCTTGACCCAGACCTTGGTCAGCGAGACCAACCCGACAGCGGGCTGGACCCTGCAAGTGACCTACGGCCCGGGCTACACCTGGGAGGAATGGGTGGCCTTGCCCGGACCACAGGGTTACAAGTTCGATTGTGGCGATCAAATCGACGACCACGAGAACTGGATGTACCATGTAATGCAGACCGGAACGTTGGTGGGCTGGGGAGATTTTGAGGGGTCGAGTTTGGCCTTGAGCCACCAACCCGCAAACCTCTACTTCGGATTGCAGGTGGGTACGGGCGCGAACAACAAGAACAGCCAGCATGGCTACAGCGGCTGGTTCTTCTACAACGGTCAGTTCGATGGCAGCACGATCAACGGCTCCGGCGACCTGTTCGGCGACCTCGATTGCACCCTGCCGACGAGCATCGTCCGGACCTGGACGGCGACCGATTGTTCCGGCAATACGACCACGTTCTCTTACACCCTGAACTACGACGGATTCCCGTGTGGACTGTTCGCCCCGGCCATGGGCAAAGGGGACGATCTGTCGGGTGCCGCGGGCTCCGAAGGCACCGGCCCCATCGAAGAACCCGCCATCGGCAAGCTGCCCGAGGGGTTGTCCGTGGTATCGATGAAGCCTAACCCCGTCGTCGACCGTGCAGAAATGTGGTACGTGAGCGCTGAGGATAGTGAGGTTTGGGTGGACATCTACATGCCTTCAGGCCAAATCGTTCAACACATCTTCCACGGCCAAGTCCAAGCTACCACGGTTCAGTCCTTGACTTTCTCCACGCTTGGGTTGCGAGAAGGACTGTATCACATGCGCATCTTGAGCGAATTCGATCAGCAAATCGTTCGGTTCGTCGTGTCCGACTGATCCACAATCGGCACGGTGTGCGAGAAGGGGCGGCCCATCGGGTCGCCCCTTTTTCGTAACTTGTTGACATGGAAAAGCACCCTTACCCCTTGCGTTGGATTGCGGTTGTCGGGTTTGCCGGAACCGTCTGTGCATCGGCTTTAGGCCAAACCGCCGTCCCCCAAATGCCGTACAACCCCGACTTCGACAACAACGGGATGATCGAGGTGGTCGATTTGCTGGAGTTCCTCCCCTTCTACGGCGTCAATTTCTCCGTGGATGGCGTGCTCCCCGGGGAATTCGGAGGTTTTGATGGACGCCCCGATGCACTCAACAAAGA
>JBMTYE010000261.1:0-2735 GCA_049454255.1 Flavobacteriales bacterium | reverse complement strand
GGGTTGAGGTTGAGGGTGGGGGTGGGGTGGGGGACGGGGTGGGTTTGGCGGCCTTCTTTTTCGGGGCCAAATCCGCCAAGTCCATCTTTCCGACCACCTTCACCCGGGACTCGCGCACGGCCGGTTCAGCAGCTGGAGCTTCCGCTACGGGTGCGGCTGGTGCTTCGACGGGTGTGGGCACCGGTGCAACAGTTTCCTCCACCGCAGCGGGTGCGGGCTGGGGGGCTTCTGCTGCAGGGGCAGGTGCCGGAACGGGCTTGGGCGCCGGCTCCGGGGTCGGAGCAGGTGGGGCAACCGCCTCAACGGGAGCGGGTGCTGGCGTCGGAGCGGTGGTTATCCGCTCGACGACGGGTTGCTGTGCACTTTTTTGGAAGATCGACAGGTCGATCATCCCGCTACCGGAGTCGTCTCCGCGGCGGCGCGAGGAATCGATGGTTACGCTTTCACGGCCAGCAAGGGCTCGGGTCGAGCTGATCGCCTTCTCCTTCGCCTCTTTTTCCCCTTGGAAGTTCGCGCGGAGCAGGGCGTAGGCCTCTGCATCCACCTTCGCATTCGGGCTGTTTTCAACAGCAATGCCCTTCCCGCCGAGGAACTCGACGATTGTGGCAACGCCCAGGTTGAATTCCCGGGCAATTTTGTTCAATCGGACCGTTTTGCTTTCGTCAGTCATGGGCGGGTTGGGGGCAACGGAAAGGTAGCAGGAATCAGGCAGTTCAACACGTTAGGCAAGTTCTTCTTTCAGGATTTTCACCACTTCACGGATGGTCTCGACCTCGAGATCCGTTCTGCGGGCGAGTTCTTCCTCATTCAGGGCGAGCACCGAGCGGGCGGTATCGAGGCCGATGCGGATGAATTCGTTCAGGATCCACTCGTCGATTTCGTCTGCGAATTCGCGCAATTCGACGTCGTCGGAGGCCTCCTCTTCGTCGCGGTAGACATCGATTTCATAGCCGGTCAGTGCGCCGGCGAGCTTGATGTTGTTTCCGCCTTTGCCGATGGCCAAACTGACTTGGTCTGGCTTGAGGAAGACCTTCGCACGGGCCTGCCCGGGTACCAACTCGATGGAGGTAATCTTCGCTGGGCTGAGGGCACGCTGCATCAGCAACTGCTCATTCTCCGTCCAGTTGATGACGTCGATGTTTTCGTTCTTCAGTTCACGCACGATGCTGTGGATGCGCGAGCCCTTCATGCCGACGCATGCGCCCACCGGGTCCACGCGCTCGTCGTAGGATTCGACCGCCACCTTCGCGCGCTCGCCCGGGGAGCGGACCACCTTCTTGATGGTGATGAGGCCGTCGAAAATTTCCGGAACCTCCATTTCGAAGAGCTTCTCGAGGAACTCGGGAGCCGTCCGGGACAAGATGATGCGCGGGCTACCGTTGCGCATTTCAACCGCATAGACCACCGCACGGATGGTGTCGCCTTTTTTGTAGAAGTCGCCGGGGATTTGGTGTTCCTTCGGCATGACGACTTCGTTGTCTTCGTCGTCGATGAGCAGGACTTCCCGCTTCCAGATTTGGTACACCTCCGCGCTCATCACTTCGCCCACGCGGCCCTTGTACTTCTGGTAAATCGCGTCCTTTTCAAGCTCCATGATGCGGCCGGCTAAATTCTGCCGGAGCGCGAGGACGTTTCGGCGACCGAATTCCTCGAGCTTGATCTCCTCGGACACCTCCTCGCCGACCTCAAAGTCCGCTTCGATGCGCTTCGCCTCTGTGAGCCCTATCTGTTTGTTCGGATCCTCGACCTCCCCATCTTCGACGATTTCGCGGTTGCGCCAAATTTCCAAGTCGCCCTTGTCCGGGTTGATGATGATGTCGAAGTTCGAGTCGTCCCCGTAGCGCTTCTCGATCATGGACCGGAACACGTCTTCGAGGATGCCCATCATGACCTCGCGGTCAATGTTTTTAAACTCTTTGAACTCCCGGAAGGAGTCCACCAGGTTGAGTTGAGTCATGGATTAGACGGGTTGAATTGCTTCGTTTTCATGGGTTTAAATGACACCACGACCCGGGTGGATGCGATGTCAGCGAAGGGAAGTGTGCGCGAAACCATGGTGACTTTCCGGGATTTCGAACCCTCCTGCCGCACCGGGACATCGAGGACGATGGCGTCCTCTTCGACCGCGGTCAAGGTTCCTTCGATGCGCTCGTTGTCCACCGAACGCACATCGACATCGCGGCCGATATTCTTCACGTATTGCCGGTGAAGCTTCAGCGGCATGTCGAGACCTGGTGAACTGACATCGAGCGAAAAGTCCTGGACCTCTCGATCCAAAGCCGCGTTCAAATGCCGGCTGAGGGCCACACAATTCTCGATGGATGTTGCGACATCGTGGTCGAGAAACACCTTGATGGTATTGCCTTCACGCACCACGACGTCCACGACGAAGCCCTGCGTTCCGGCGAGGAATGCATCGGCAAGGTCTCGAACGTCTTCAGGGCGGATCATGGTGGATTTCGTTTCGGACGGACACGAAAAGAGGGGCCGAGACCCCTCTACATCGTGCTCCTTCCTGCGGATTTCGCCGCGAATATAGGCTGAATTTCAGGAACACCCGCGGCCCTTCGCACTTTTTCACAACCCACCCGCGTTCAGGCGTCCGGACGCCCGTAGCTTTGAGAACTACCATGTCGTACGTGCTGAAGATGATCGCCGAGGGCGAGCACCTCCGCCAGGACTTCAAAACCCGGGTCGAGGATGCGCGGAAGATTGCGCGGACCTTGGCAGCTTTC
>JBMTYE010000260.1:0-2743 GCA_049454255.1 Flavobacteriales bacterium | reverse complement strand
GCCGCTCAGGGACAGGTTTCGACCGTGCGCGATGGAGCGTACGTCAAGGAAACGAACATCACGAAGCGCGTGGTGCCGTATCCACCATTACGCGAAGCCGATGTGATGTACACGAAGCGGGTGTGGCGCCAGATGGACCTGAAGGAAAAGATGAACCACCAGTTCTACTACCCCATTCAGCCCATCATGGACCGCAAGAGCTTGTTCGATGCGATACGTACGGCACTCATCGAAGAGGGAACGCTGGTGGCCTACGGAACGGGACCGGTCGGAACGGACGACGAATTCAAGTACCCTCTTTCTGCCGCACAGGTGGATTCGCTGCTGAACGTGAAAACCGAGAAGCAGGTGGACAGCAACCTCGACGGTGAAATCGGAGATGGCGACGAGTGGGTTACCACGATAAACTCGATTACCTCGGACCAAATCCTGTACTACCAAATCAAGGAAGACTGGATTTGGGACCGGCACCGGAGCGAGCGGTATGTGCGCATCATCGGAATTGCACCGATGTACGAGCGGGCAATAGGCGATGGAGACGAAGCGCAGAAGGTGGTGCAGCCCTTGTTTTGGCTCTACTACCCAGAATGCCGATATGTCTTTGCAAACTCCGAGGCCTTCAATCCGTTCAACGATGCGCAGCGTAGAACGTTCGAGGACATCTTCCAGAAGCGCTACTTCGCGAGCTACATCGTCAAGGAATCGAACGTCTACGACCGGAAGATTTCAGACTACGCGCGGGGAGTCGACGGATTGCTTGAGGCCGAGCGGATCAAAGACGACCTCTTTACACTGGAACACGACCTCTGGCACTACTGAGCCTGAAGGCGGAAGCATAGAAAAGGGCGGTCCCGGTGGGGTCGCCCTTTTTCGTATGCGTCCGGTTGACGACCTTTGCGCCCGCAATGCTCAATCTCTCTGCCCTCGGCGTGCACTTCGGCCCCAGGACCCTGTTCGAGGGGGTCGATTTGTTCATCGGCAAACGGGACCGCATCGGACTTGTGGGACGCAATGGAGCAGGCAAGTCCACTTTGCTGCGGATCATCGCCGGAGAACAGAAGGCGTCAGAGGGAAGCGTGGCCATGCCGAAAGGGTACCGGATCGGCTACCTGCCCCAGGAGATGGAGCACAACGAGGAGGCCACCATCCTCGAGGAGGCGTCGAGTGCTTTCGACGAGGCCCAAAACCTCGAGCGGCACGTGGAGGAACTCACGCGGGAGCTGGGGGAGCGGACGGACTACGAATCGCTGGAGTACGCGCGGTT
This sequence comes from Flavobacteriales bacterium, assembly GCA_049454255.1. GTDB lineage: Bacteria > Bacteroidota > Bacteroidia > Flavobacteriales_D > Sanyastnellaceae > CAMCYM01. The sequence continues at coordinate 1,479 of JBMTYE010000260.1, read as the reverse complement.
GATTGAGGACCTGACTGACGCGAACGAGCGGTTAGACCTCATCGGAGGGGCGACGCTCGAGGAGCAAGTGCAGCGGATCCTCCAGGGGCTCGGATTCGGCGTTGCGGATATGGACCGGAAGATGAGGGAATTCAGCGGAGGCTGGAAAATGCGCGTGGAGCTGGCCAAAATCCTGCTACGCAATCCGGATTTGCTGCTGCTGGACGAGCCCACGAACCATTTGGACATCGAGAGCATCGAATGGCTCGAGGGATTTCTCAAGCAATCGACCGGCTCCATCCTGCTGATTTCGCACGACCGCGCGTTTCTCGACAACCTGACGAACCGGACCATCGAAATCACGCCCGGCAAGCTGTACGACTACAAAGCGCCGTACACGAAGTACCAGGTCTGGCGCGAGGACGAACGGCAGCGGCAGGAACAGGCGTACAAGAACCAGCAGCGCTTCATCGAGGACACCGAGGACCTGATCAACAAGTTCCGCGCAAAAAAGAACAAGGCAGCGTTTGCCCAGTCGCTCATCAAGAAACTCGACAAGCTCGACCGCATCGAGGTGGACGCCTTCAGCCAGGCGGGCATCCGGTTCCGCTTTCCGCCGGCCTCTCGCTCGGGCAAGGTGGTCGTACGCGCGGAGGGGTTGCGGAAGCGTTTCGGGCCGCTGGAGGTATTCGACGGGCTGGACTTCGTCCTCGCCCGCGGCCAAAAGGTGGCCCTCGTCGGCAAGAACGGCGCAGGCAAAACGACCCTAACCCGGATCTTTCTCGGCGCCGAGACCGTCGAGGGCGATCTCGCGATGGGCCACAACGTCGACATCGGGTATTACGCCCAAAACCAGGCGGATGAGCTCGACGGAAACCTCACCGTACTCGAAACCCTCGATGAGGTAGCGGTGGGCGACGTGCGCAAGCAGCTGCGGGCCCTGCTCGGAGCCTTCCTCTTCAGCGGGGAAGATGTCGACAAGAAGGTCAAGGTACTCTCTGGGGGAGAAAAAGCCCGGCTTGCGCTCTGCAAGCTCCTGCTACATCCCTACAATCTCCTCATCCTCGACGAGCCGACGAACCACCTCGACATCGCCTCGAAGGAGGTGCTGAAGGAGGCGCTCCTCGCCTACGACGGCACCCTCATCGTCGTCTCCCACGACCGGGACTTCCTGGCCTCCATGACCGAGCTCGTCTACGAAGTGACCCCTTCCGGCCTGAAGGAGTACATCGGTGACATCCGGCAATTCCTGCACGAAAAGCACGCCACCAGTATCCGGGCGTACGAGGCAGGGCGCAACAAAGGCAAAGCCCCGTCCACGGCGGCCGTTGCGGCAAAACCCACTCCCACGGAACCGAAAAAACCCGCAGCGGACCCGAAAGAAGAACGGCGGCTGAAAAATGCTGTATCGAAACTCGAAACGGCCATCGCTGCAAAGGAGGCCGAACTGAAGCGCATCCACGATGAACTCGCGGGACACGATGGGTCGGACCGGGCGCG
>JBMTYE010000259.1:0-2750 GCA_049454255.1 Flavobacteriales bacterium | reverse complement strand
TCGAAGGCCGTGAAAACGAAGACCCCCTCAGCCACTTCCTCGCTTACGATTTGAAGCGTGCACTCCAGCCCTGGGCTCGAAAAACAGGCATCCGCTGCACATCCCTCCGTTTCATAGAAAACACAAACTGTCCAAAATGGATTGAAATCGAATCCCAATTCCAGCGTGTTCGATGACCCTTCTCCTACCACGGTTCCATCGAGAATCCAGGTAAACACCGCGCCTTCCGGAGCACCTGTGGCCGTGAAGAGGTAGAACATACCATCCTGGGTCGTGGCCGTGAGTTCCAGCGGACAATCCGGCCCGCAATCCTCCTCGCACACCAGCGCAGTCACCGCTTGGGCTGGACAACCTGGGGCATTTACCGTCGCCACCACGGGCGTACAGTCCGCCATGATCACGTCCCACAGCGGCTCCACCACGACACTGCTTCCGTCGCCGACCACTGCATTTCCCAACGTCCACACCACCTGCGACCCTGCAGGCAACTCGAGCAACGCAATCTCCCACGCATTGCAGCCCACATCCTCTGTAACCATCGGGAACATGCACGGTGGACCCGAGCAGCCCTCGACCGCAATCTGCGTCATTAGCACTACCCCGTCTGGACAGGCCGCGGAGGTGTACTCCGCTGAGACAAAATAGACCCCATCAGCCGCGTACGAATGCGTGATGTAGTGGCCCCCGACCACCTCCGACCCGTCGCCGAACGACCAGACCACGGACTCCCCTTCGGCGAAGCTGCCGATCTCGAACGCCCAGGCGCAGTTCGTGCCGGCCGCGTAGTCGATTTCGTCCGGACAGTCGGAGTTCGCAGTGCCGACGCAGAGCTCGTAGACCCACTGCTGGGCGCCGTCGGAGAGCGGGGTCACGTCGATGGGGTCGCCGTCGAACTCCACGTCGAGCAGGTCGCCGTTCAGGGGGGTGGAGGAGGCGATGGTGACCTGGTAGCAGCCGACGGGGAGGCACAGGGTTTGGGGGAGCGTGCCGGGGCCGCTGACGGGCAGTGTGACGCCGGGGACGATGACGGCTCCGTTGCCGGTAACGGTCAGGGTCAGCAGGGTCGGGGCGTTCCCGTTCCAGGTGAGGACAGCGATGACGGGGGTGCAGGTTTGGGCCGCGGCCGGAAGGGCGGCGGCAAACAGCACGAAAAGACAGGCAATCAGGCGGTTCATGGAGCAAAGACCCCACCAGACCGCAGTAGGTTGCATCACCCCACGAAGCGCGGGTCGGCTTCCATCACGTGGCCGCATGCGCTGCACGTCCGGAGCGCCTCGCTGCCGTAAAACTCCCGGAATCGCGGCAGAAAATCCCGCTCGATGTCCTCGAGGGTGAAGTAGGTTTCGTGCAGTTTGTGGTTGCACTGCTCACAGAACCAAAGCAATCCGTCGCGCGACTCTGGCCGCTTGCGCTCGATCACTAACCCGATGGAGCCCGCCTCGCGCATGGGGCTGTGCGGCACACGCGCGGGGTGGAGGTACATGTCGCCCGGCCCGAGCCGCATGTCGACCGCACGGCCGTCTTCCTGGATGCGGACGGTGATGTTGCCCTCGATTTGGTAAAACAGCTCCTCGGTCTCGTTGTAGTGGTAGTCTTTCCGCGCGTTCGGACCGGCCACAATCATGACGATGTAGTCGCCGCTGTCCACGTACAGGTTGCGGTTCGCAACGGGCGGCTTCAGGAGATCGCGGTGTTCAGCAATCCAGGCGTGCAGGTTGAAGGGAGGCGCGATAGGCATGTGGGAAAGTTAGGCAGATTCCTGCTGTGCAACCTGTTCCATCCGCTCGATCAGGAGCTGGAGCCCGTCTTGCCAGTGGTGGTGGTTGTCGATGACCACGTCTGCCTTGCTGCGCCACGGTTCGATGTGGGCGATGTCCGCCGGCCGCACGTGGTGTTGCCACTGGTAGCGCACTTCCTCTTCGGTATAGCCGCGTTCGCTGCCGGCGCGCCGTATCCGGCGCGCCAAACGGACCTCGACCGGTGCATCGATGTACCCGATCACATCCGCACGCCGCTGCATCTCCTCCGACGCCAACACAAACAAGCCCTCCACCACCAGCAGCGGCGCCGGAGCCACCCGCACCGGTTCTGGCGCGATCACATCGCGGTTGTACGTGTAAGTGCGCAGCTCCACCACCTCGCCGGCAGCAAGCCGGTCGACATCCCGCACCAGGGCGGTGTGGTCGATGACCTCAGGCAGGTCGAAGTTCGTCTCGCCGTTTTCGTCCACCGGCAGCTCTTCCTTCGGCCGGTAGTAGTTGTCCAGCGAAAGGACCGCCACCCGCGGTCCGAAGTGGGCCACGATGCCCCGCAGGACCGTCGATTTCCCGGCCCCACTTCCCCCCAGCAACGCAATGACCTTCATGGCAGCAAAGAAGCAAAAGTCCGCGCGTTTGCGAGGCGCGGTGGTTTGTTTTGGCCGCCCAGGCGGCCGGAAGCCCGCATCGCATCCGCAAATCCCCCGGCCGCGACCTGGCGGATGACCGCGGGCCGCAACACGCCCCCCTGGATCAGGTCCCGGTAATACGGATTGCGCCGCTGCAGCGCCGCATCCACGGCCGCCGCGAACGCCTCGACATCCCCCGGCGCCCGGCTGAATTCGATGCACCACTCGTGGTACGGCAGTCCTTCCGCGGGCGCCACCTCCGGCGCCACATGGAATTCCACGACCTCGCCCCCTGCCGCCGCCACCCCTTCCGCCAGCGCCCCCTCCACCTCCTCGGCGATCACGTGCTCACCGAAGGCACTCG